>JASHPR010000171.1 GCA_030038015.1 Streptosporangiaceae bacterium | reverse complement strand
CCGACTCCACCGGCACCGTCGGCTCCACCCAGGCCCCCGGCCCGGGCGCGGCGGCCGACTCCACCGGCACCGTCGGCTCCACCCGCACGCCCTCCACGGCGAGCGGCCCGTCGGCCAGGGCCGCGCGCTCCGCGGCGGCCCCCGGCTCCTGCACGATCACGCGGTAGGGCCCCTGCCGGGTCAGCGCGTAGCCCGCGGCGATGATCGCCCACTCCAGCAGGACGATCAGCGTGGCGCGCGCACCCCAGATCGGCGCGACGAGGCTGATGAGCGCCACCCGCCCGCCCGGCGGGCAGCTCAGGAACGCCCGCACCGCATGGACGGCCGGGTTGGCGGCCTCGGACCCGTCGGCGGCGGCCCAGCTGCACGCGACCGCGGTCCTGCGGACGGCAAGCACGATCATCACGGCGACGGCGATCTGCCACGTATCGCCCCAGTGCTCTTCATACCCGCCGACTGCGAGCCCGGCGTAGACGACGTACTCGGAAACCGCGCCGCACCACTCCGCCAGCCGTTCCGCGCCACCCTCGGCCGGCCGCGCCACCGCGCCGCGGACCTGGCCCGCCAGCCGCCTTGCCGCGCACGCCACCAGGTAGCTGGCGCACAGCGCCAGCGCCCCATTGACGTTGTCCGGCCTCGTTCCGGCGCTGAACCAGCCCGCCGCGCAGATGCTGAGGGCAAGCGAGATCCCGGTCACCGAGACCGGGGCAAGGGACCGGTGCACCGCCCAGCCTGCGAGGCGGCGCGGCAGGTCGTCGAGCGTCTCCGGGACGCTCACGCCCGCGCCTTCCCGGGCCGTTCACACGGCCCTGCCGCGACCATCCGGCCCATCAGGCTCCCAGTACTGCACGAGTCCGACCAGTGACCAAGCGTACCTATGTCTACCCGCACAAAGCGGAAAGCAGACCTGGCGCCGCGGGCACGCCGCGGCATGAGCCGTGCACGCGCGGTTGGCGGGTAAGGTCCCCTCATGCGCACGGTGGCGGTCGTGCTGGCCGGAGGGACAGGCCAGCGGTTCGGCGGCGACAGGCCCAAGCAGCTGCACGTCCTGGCCGGGCGGACCCTGATCGAGCACTCGGTCGCCGCGTTCGAGCAGGCCCCTGACGTGGACGCGATCATGATCGTGATGCCGGCCGGCCTCGCGGGCCAGGCACGGGAGCAGTTCGCCGCCGGCGGCCATCCCAAGGTCAGCGGGGTGATCGAGGGAGGGCTAACCCGGACGGACTCGACGCGCTGCGCCATCGCAGCGCTCGGCGCGGGCGAGTGCAACGTGCTCTTCCACGACGCGGCACGGCCGCTGCTGGACCAGCGGATCATCGCGGACTGCGTCCGCGCGCTGGCCACGGACCTGGCGATCGGGGTCGCCGTCCCGTCATCGGACACGATCGTCGAGGTCACCGACGGCGTGGTGACCGGCATGCCCCGGCGGGACGCCCTGGCACGCTGCCAGACACCGCAGGGCTTCCGGCTCTCGGTGATCAGGCGTGCCTACGAGCTGGCCGAGGCGGACCCGGCCTTCCCGCAGCGGCCGGCCACCGACGACTGCGGCATCGTGCTCCGTTACCTGCCCGGCGTCCCGGTCCGGCTGGTTCCGGGCAGCGAGCGCAACATCAAGATCACATACCCGCACGACCTGGATGTCGCGGAAGCCCTCCTCCGCCGCCTCACCTGATCTGACCCGGCCCGACGGGTCCCACGAGCCCCACGACTCCCGCGGACCCACGAGCCCCACGACTCCCGCGGACCCACGAGCCCCACGACTCCCGCGGACCCACGAGCCCCACGAAATACTGCGGTCCAGTAAGGACGGCGGCTGCGGATGAGCCGGCTTGCCTGGCTCCCGACGGCGCGCGCCGCCGAGCCGACCCAGATATCCCGCTCGCCCCAACGTCCACACCAGGCCCATCCCTTGTCGGATGAATGTACGGTTGGTGGGGTTATAACCCTACTTACGGTTCATTCATCGCCGACCTGTCCGCAGCGCGCCGCATGGAGAACGGGTGGGTGCGATCTGGCCCTGCGGCCCGCCGACGAGGTGGGCGAGCACGGCTCGCCGGCGCGGCGGGCCGGGCGGACGGCGGCCCGGCGTGCTGCCCCGGCTAGCCGGACGGGGCGGAGCGATGCGCGCTGCGGTTCCCCGGCATCAGGCTGCGCCGGCTGGTGAGGAAGCCGATGCCCCAGGCAACGTGCATCGTGGCGAGCACGATGGGAAGCCTGGCCGCGACGCTGGGCCCCAGCCGGCGGGCCGCCATCACGGCCACGGCGGTCACACCCGCCGCGTACAGGGCAGGGACGGCGAAGCTGCAGGCCAGCACCGCGGGCCAGATCCCGGCGGCGCCGCTGGCCAGCGCGGCGAGGCCCGCGATGCCCGCCAGCATCCCCAGCGCCATGACGAGCACGGCGGCCGGGGGTGCCAGGTAACGCGGGTTGATCGTGCCGGAGTGCTGCCGCGCGACCACGCGCCGCCACCGGCCGTAGTGGAAGTACTGCGCCGCGAGCATGCGGACGCCGGCCCGCGGCCGGTAGGTGACGCGCAGCGACGGCTGGAACCACACCACGCCCCCGGACAGCCGGATCCGGTGGTTGAGCTCCCAGTCCTCGGCGCGCAGGTAGGACTCGTCGTAGCCGCCCACCCGCTCGATCGCGTCCCGTCGGTACACGCCCAGGTAGACCGAGTCGACGGGCCCGGGGCGGCCGCCGGTGTGGAACTTCGCGGCGCCCACGCCGAACCGGGACGTCATCGCCCACGCCACCGCCTGCTGGAACGGGGTCACGCCCTCGGCGGCCATGATCCCGCCGACGTTGGCCGCGCCGGTGCGGTGCAGTTCCCTGACCGCCGTCCGCAGGTACCCCTGGGGCAGCAGGGCGTGCCCGTCGACCCGCGCGACGATCGAGTGCCTGGAGGCCTTGATCGCCGCGTTGACCGCGCACGGGATGCGGCCGGTCGGGTTGGGCACCACCGTGACGCGCGGGTCGGCGGCGGCTATGCGTTCAGACAGCTGCATGGTCCGGTCCCGGGAAGGGCCCACCGCCAGCACGACCTCGACCTTGCCCGGATAGTCCTGGTTCAGCACGCTCTGCACCGACTCGGCCAGGCTCCGCTCCTCGTTCCTGACCGGCATCACCACAGAAACGGCTTCGGCCTCGGGAGCGGGCGGCCCCGTAGCGTCAGCAGGAATTCCAGGTGAATGGCTCATGACGCGCATCACGGTACCGCGCCACGAGCAGTGCCGGGGTCCGGGTCCGGATCATGAGCTCAGAGGATGGCATCCTCCAGCATCTCGGTCACCAGCGCCGCGATCGGAGACCGCTCCGAGCGCACCAGCGTCACGTGCGCAAACAGCGGATGGCCCTTGAGCTTCTCGATGACGGCGACCACGCCGTCATGCCTGCCGACCCGCAGGTTGTCCCGCTGCGCGATGTCGTGGGTGAGCACGACCCTGGACCCGCTGCCGATCCTGGACAGCACGGTGAGCAGCACGCCGCGCTCCAGGGACTGGGCCTCGTCCACGATCACGAACGAGTCGTGCAGCGACCGGCCGCGGATGTGCGTGAGCGGCAGCACCTCCAGCATGTCCCTGGCCAGCACCTCGTCGATCACGTCCTGGGAGGTGACCGCCGACAGCGTGTCGTAGACCGCCTGGGACCACGGGTTCATCTTGTCCGCCTCGGAGCCGGGCAGGTAGCCGAGCTCCTGGCCGCCGACCGCGTACAGCGGGCGGAACACGACCAGCTTGCGGTGCTGGCGCCGTTCCATCACGGCCTCCAGGCCCGCGCACAGGGCCAGCGCCGACTTGCCCGTCCCGGCCCGGCCGCCCAGGGAGACGATCCCCACGTCCTGATCGAGCAGCAGGTCCAGCGCCACCCGCTGCTCGGCGCTGCGGCCGCGCAGCCCGAACACCTCGCGGTCGCCGCGGACCAGCCGCACCGACTTGTCCGGCTGCACCCGGCCGAGCGCGCTGCCCGCGCCCGAAGCCCCGGACACCAGCACCAGCCCGGTATGGCAGGGGAGGTCCCGCGCCGCCGCGCAGTCGAGCTGCCCGCTGGCGTACAGCTCGTCGATCTCGGCCGCCGTCACGTCGAGCTCCCGCATGCCGGTCCAGCCGGAGTCCGAGGGCAGCTCGGCTCGGTACTCCTGGGCGGTGAGGCCGATCGCCGCAGCCTTCACCCGAAGCGGCAGGTCCTTGCTGACCAGTACGACGCTGTCTCCCTCGGCGGCCAGGCTGCGCGCCACGGACAGAATCCTGGTGTCGTTGTCGCCGAGGCGGAACCCGGCGGGCAGCACCGCCGGGTCGGTGTGATTCAGCTCGACGCGAACCGTTCCCCCCTCGTCGCCGACAGGGAGGTCGGCGTCCAGCCTTCCGTGCTCGACGCGCAGGTCGTCCAGGTAGCGCAGTGCCTGCCGGGCGAAGAAGCCGAGCTCAGGATGGTGCCGCTTGGCTTCGAGCTCGGTGATGACCACCACAGGCAGGACGACCCGGTGCTCGGCGAACCTGCCGATGGCCGCCGGGTCAGCGAGCAGGACGCTGGTATCGAGTACGTAGGTGCGACGTGCTGAAGAACTGGCCACTCGCTCTCCCCTTGGCGCCCGGGGCACCACGTTCGGACACAGACGTGTCGGCGGGACCGGGACCGGCCAGCAAGGACCGGGCACCGGCCCTTTCGCTCACCACGCCTGCGCACCAGGACGCGAAGCTCGAGGATCTCGAGGGCCTTCCCGGCGGGCGGCTACACACCGCCCGTCAGCTCAGACGTTACCCCTGGTCCGCCGTTTCCCGGAAGTACCAGCACATGCTGTTAACGCGACGGACACCCGGCGTGCCCACTGGTCAGAGGGTTGCGCCCGCCAGGAAACCGGGCAGCAGGCGGCTCAGCGCCCAGCCGGCGCGGCCGGGATCGAACGATGGCCGGCGCCGGCCAGCACCTCGACGCGGCGCCCGGCACGGCCGCTGCGCTCAGGTGCCGAACCGGCGCTGCCGTGCGGCATAGGAGCGCAGCGCGCGCAGGAAGTCGACCCTCCGGAACGCCGGCCAGTAAGCGTCACAGAAGTAGAACTCCGAGTGGGCGCTCTGCCAGAGCAGGAACCCGCCCAGCCGCTGCTCGCCCGAGGTGCGGATGACCAGGTCGGGATCGGGCTGCCCGGCCGTGTAGAGATGCTCGGCGATGTGCTCGACGTCGAGGACCTCGGCGAGCTCCTCGATCGTGGTCCCCCGGGTGGCGTGGTCCTGCAGGAGCGAGCGGACGGCATCGGCAATCTCCCGCCGCCCGCCGTAGCCCACGGCGACGTTGACGAGCAGCCCGGCCTGGTTGGCGGTGGCCTCCGCCGCGTCCTTCAGCACCCGCGCGGTGTCGGCGGGCAGCAGGTCGAGCGCTCCCATCGGGTTGACGTGCCAGTTCTGCGCCACGAGCTCGCGCACGGTGTCCTCGATGATCCGCAGCAGCGGCTCGAGTTCGGCGGCCGGCCTGGCCAGGTTGTCGGTCGAGAGCAGCCACAGCGTGACCACCTCGACGCCGGTCTGGCGGCACCACTGCAGCACCTCGAAGATCTTGTCGGCGCCCGCCTGATGACCGCTGCTGACGTCGGCCAGGCCCGCCGAGCGGGCCCAGCGGCGGTTACCGTCGCACATCACCCCCACGTGCCGGGGGATCGCCCGTGGCGAAAGCGACGCTTCGAGCCTGTGCTCGTAGAGCCGGTAGACGAGATCGCGTACTCCCATCCCGGACCCTTCCTCGCTGCCGCCAGACCGGCTTCCCGATGCTCGCCAGCGTCATCATGGCTCTCGCTGTTGCCCCGGGCGTCCAGCCTGCGACCGCAGCGGCGCCTGGTTCCCTAAGCACCGTATCCAAGAATGTCACCAGTTCGGCGGAGGTCAGGACGGCTCGCACGCCAATCCCACCCGCCCCCCACGCCTCGATGACAGCGCGGCGCGTCAGTGACCAGCCGGCGGGCCTGCCCGCGCCGCCGCCCAGCCACTCCGCCGAGTCCCGCAGCACGCACCGGAACTCGCCGCTGCCGGGCAGGTCGGATCGCTCCCTCGACCGGAGCGAGAAGTACTCGCGCTCCCCTGGCCGGAACTCCGGGCTGGGGCCCCGGCCAGCCGCGCCGGTCTCCCCTGGCTCAGGGAAACGGTCGTCCGGATCGGGCCACGCCGCGGCCTGTGCCGGATCGGCCCGTGCCGCGATCATGCTGGCCGCCAGCTGCGACAGGCGGAAGCCGCAGCGCTCGCCGACCGACGCGAACGGCTTGCGGCCGCGCCTGAGCTCCAGGGTGATCTCGTACGGCATGCCCAGCCGGTCGCTGCACGTCACCGCGGAGACCGTCAGAATCGATCTATCAACGCAGCGCAGTTGCACCATAACGGAACGTTAACATCTTGGTAACCGAAAGGAACACTCTCGCCAGGGCGGTGTCCTGCCTGGCCGGCCGGACTTGATGACGTCCTCACTGAGTCCGTGGAACGAGCCGGGAAGCCCTTTACCCTCGGCCCGCGGTCTCCACGAACGTCGCGTCTCACCGGGGCTCATCAGCACCGGGGCGGTCCCCGCCGGCGAGTGCGCGGCCTCCTGTGCTGCCGCGAAGGGTGGCGGGTGGCGGTGACGACGCCCGGCCGCCGGGTACTAGGAAGGACATCGCCCGGGAGTCCGGAAGAGCCCGGGCGGTGGCCTGCTAAGCGGTGCCGGCATCCAGAGCCCGCTCAGCAGTGTCTATCCTTCTCGCAATATGCAGATTTTGGAAACCTCTTTGAGCAGGCGAGGGGACGGCGGATGGTCGACGTGCACGCGGCGCTGGACAGGGCGGGGCTGAGAAACGCTCATGTCCGCGAGTACGTGCGGTACTGGGCCGAGCTCACCGGAGCCGCCCGGATCGAGGTCGTCAGTGCGTCCGACGACGCGCGGCTGATCGCCGAGGCGCTCGCCGAAGGGGAGATCCTCCCGGCCGGCGAGGGCCGGTACTACGCGCGCAGCTACGTCAAGGACACCGCGCGCTCAGAGGAGCGCACAGTCGTCGCGACCAGCAACCCCGCCGACAAGGGCGTCTACAACAACTGGCGCCCGGCGGCCGAGATGCGGCCGCTGCTGGAGGAGCGCATGCGCGGCGCATCCGCCGGCAAGACGATGTACGTCGTGCCGTACCTGATGGCACCGGTCGGCTCGCCGCTCGAGCGGTACGCGGCCGGCGTGGAGCTGACCGATTGCCGCACGGTCGCGCTGCACATGATCCGCATGGCGCGGGTGGGGGTGGGCTACATTGACAACCTGGCCGACGCCAGCAGCTTCGTCCGCGCGGTGCACGTCACCGGTGACCTGGAGAAGCTCGGCCAGGGCACGGCAGCCGACAAGCGCTACTTCGTGACGATCGCCGACGAGCGGACCATCCTGCACTTCGGCTCGTCCTACGGCGGCAACGCGCTGCTCGGCAAGATCGCGCACGGGCTGCGGCAGGCCGCCTACGACGGCTGGACGTCGGGCGAGTTCCTCGCCGAGCAGTTCATGCTCATCGGCATTAGCGACAAGCTGACCGGCAGGCGCTACCACGTCTGCGGCGGCTTCCCGAGCGCCTCGGGCAAGACGAACCTTGCGATGATGCTCGCGCCCGACGCGCTCAGCGACCGGTACCACGTCGACTTCTACGGCGACGACATCGCGTGGCTCCGCGTCGACCCCGGTGACGGCAGGATCTACGCGATCAACCCCGAGTTCGGCGTGTTCGGCGTCGCAAAGGACACCAACGAGGTAACCAACCCGACCGCGCTCAGGTCGGTGGCGCCAGGCACCGGCACGCTGTTCACCAACGTCGCCTACAACGACGACACCCAGGAGGTGTGGTGGGAGGGCCGCACGCCGAAGCCGCCCGCCGACGTCACCGGCTGGCGGGACTGGATGGGCACGCTCATCTCCGAGCGGCCGCCGGAGGACGCCGGCAAGCCGTGGGCGCACCCGAACAGCCGGTTCACCACGACGCTGGCCAACGTGCCGAACATCGCGCCGGACTTCGACGACCCGAAAGGCGTGCCGATCGACGCGATCATCTTCGGCGGCCGCGCAAGCGACCGTGAGCCGCTCATCCGGGCGATCACCGACCTCGCCGAGGGGGTCTACGACGGCTTGACGCTGGGCGCCGAGGCGACGTTCGCCGCCGAGGGCATCGACGGGCTGCTCCGCTACGACCCGATGTCCATGCGCCCGTTCATGTCCTATCACGAGGCCGCCTATGCGGCGCACTGGCTCAAGGTCATCGGCTCGGCGTCGAAACAGCCCATCTTCGCGCACGTCAACTGGTTCCAGCGCGACCCCGAGGAGGGGCACTACCTGTGGCCCGGATACCGCGAAAACCTGCGGCCGCTGCTCTGGCTGCTGCGCCTGGCGGAGGGCGAGGTCACCGGCAGGCAGACGCCGGTCGGCATAGTTCCGGAAAAAGACGAGCTTGACCTCGACGGCGTCGCCATCCTGCCACGGGATCTCGAGGCGGTCCTGACCATCGACACGCCGCGGTGGAAGCGGGAGATGAAGTACCGCGAGGAGCACCTGGAGCAGTTCACCGACCTGCCCGAGGAGATCTGGCAGGCGCACCGCCGCGTCGCCGCGGCCCTGGATGACGCCGACTGAGCGCCGGGCACGCCGGCCGGGCCTTGCGGAGTTCCGCTGCCGGCGCCCGCCGGCGGGCCGCCGGGCAAGCTGACGGCCGGGCCTGCCCGGCCTGCACGCTGAGCGCCGAGGTCAGGAGGAGGACTGCGGCCCGTCGGCGCGGACCTGCTCAACGTGGCGCAGGGCCGCCCTGAGGTCCGCGAGCCAGGTGTCCTCGTGCTCCCCGACCAGCCGCACGCACCAGGCGAGCGCGTCGCTCCGGCTGCGCGCCACCCCGGCGTCGACCAGCGTGTCAAGGACGAGCCGCTCCGCCTGGCGGAGCCTGGTCATCACGGGCACCGAGAATGTGGTGAACATGACCTTCTTCTCGCCGCAGACGACGCCCCAGGAGACCTTGCGGCCGAACCGGTGCTCGGCCTCGCGGGCGATCTCGATACGCTGCTGGCGCGTCTCCTCGCGGAACCGGCGGCTGCGGCCCTCAGCAGCGGCGGCACGCTCTGCCTCGGTCGCGGCCTCGGCGGCTTCCGGCGGCGGCAGGGCGCCGATGACGGTGATCTCCTCGCGGTCGAGCCTGATCTCAGGTGCCCCGGTGAACCACTCGCTCGGCATGCGGCCGGTGAACCACCCGCGGAGCCTCTCGCTCACCGAACCGGCTGCGGAGCTCTCGTCTGCTGTACTCATGTAATAAAGATTACACAGGGGCGCAGCAGGTCGCAATCCGGCGTGCACCAAGGCCTCATGGCCGGGGGGCGAGCGGTCATCCAGGCCTTGTGGCGTGCCCGGGAGCGCCCGGCCAGGCGTTATGGCGGGGGTGGGGCCGCCTCGGCGACGGACGGCGCGAACCGGGAGCCAGGGCGGAGGGGGAGGCGGAGCGGGAAGCTGCAGGCGGAGCAGGAACCGGGAGCCGCAGGCAGAGCGGGAACCGGGAGGCAGAGCGGGAACCGCAGGCCGAGCGGGTCAGCCGGCCGGGTCGGCGGCGACGGCCGCCGCCACCTTCGGGTAGACCGCCACGGCCCCGGCGAACTCCGAGCCGAACGCGGCCGGGACGATCTCGACGTCCAGGCCGGGCTCGGGCGCCTGGATCATCTCCCCGTCGCCGAGGTAGATGGCCACGTGCGAGATGTAACCGGGAGCCGTGGGGTCGGTGTGGTAGAAGAGCAGGTCGCCAGGCTCAAGCCGGCTGAGCGGAACCTCGGGCCCGGTCAGCGCCTGCTCGGCGGCCACCCGGGGCATGGCCACGCCCGCCTGCGCGAGCGACCACTGCACCAGGCCGGAGCAGTCGAAGACGTCGGGGCCGTCTCCGCCCCACACGTAGGGCATCCCCAGCCTGCTCTCGGCCGCTTCCAGGAACGCGTCGACCTGGGCGGTGGTCAAGCCGGGCCCGTCGGCCGAGCCGACGCCGGCCGTGCTGGCAGACTCGGGAACGCCCGACGAGGCGGACTGGGCGACCAGCGGCGCGATCGCCGCGCTCCGCGGCAGCAGCTTCTCGATCTGCTTCATCAGCGTGGTCAGGTCGGCCTGCGGGGCGCTGATCACAATCGCGTTGCCCGCCGGGATGCCGAGCGAGCGCGCCACGCCGTCGGACACCACCGCGTCGACACCGCCGATCCCGACCGTGCCGAGGCCGGCCACCGGAAGCTCCTCGGCGCGCCTGCCCGTCACCAGGACCGGGCGGCCCGCCGGCAGCCTGTCCAGCTTGCCCATCGTGTAGGAGACCGCCACGCCGCCGGCCGCGACGTTCTGCCACAGGCCGAGCGACTCGGCGGTCGGCCGCGCGGCGAACGCGCGGAACGCGGCAGGGTTCACCCCGAGCATCGCCGTGAGCTTCCCGTCCACCTGGAGCCGGGCCGCGTCGAGAGGCTGAGCGGCTACCACGCCGTGCAGCCGCTGCACCGCGGCGGCGATGCTGCTGGGCAGGGTCGTCGGAGCGACGGCGAGAAGGTCCGCCTGGAGCAGGCTGCGCAGCGGAGGGAGAGCGGGCGCCTGCGACGGGACCGGAAGCCGCGCGACCGCCGGGGCTTGAGAGCCTGCCGCCCCCGGAAGCACCTGGCCTTGCGGGACACCGCCGACACCGCCGACGCCGCCATAAAGCCCCCCCGCTCCTGGCAGCCAGGCAGCCGGAGCCGCCAGCGCCGAGGGAGCGCTGCCCGCGGAAGCCAGGGTCAGCAGCGCGAGCCCGGCCCCCAGTGTGACAAGCATGCGACGCGCTCCGCAGCGCAGCTGCACTGCTCCTCCCCGCTATCGGCGTCCAGCGCAAGCCACGGAACATCATGCACCGAAAGCCGCGGGCGTGTCCATACCGGCGTTTCCCGCAATGGCGGCGGCTCACCTAAACTTGGGGGTGCCCAGCTCCGGACTTAGGGGTGCCCAGCCCCGGCCAGCTCCACTTAGGGGTGCCCAGCTCCGGCCAGCTCGGCCTGCAGCTCCCCCGGATCCGTCACCGGCAGCCGGCACGCGAATTCCCTGCAGACATAGGCGGCGGGAGCACCGGCTACCGTCTCACGGCCGGCCAGCAGCGGTATGGCATCCGCTCCATTCGGGGCGCCATTGCCCAGCGCGATCACCGCGCCGGGCGGCGCGGCGTACAGCGCCGTCCGGTGCAGCGCCGCGGTGCGGGCGTCGCCGGCCGGGCCGACGACGGCGATCTCGGCCGGGCCGGACAGCATGGCCTCGGCCACCGCCAGTCCCCAGCCCGCCGCGCGC
>JASHPR010000170.1 GCA_030038015.1 Streptosporangiaceae bacterium | reverse complement strand
CCAGTGGCAGCACCCCGCGATCCTGGCCCTGGCCGCGCTCGGCGGGGTGTGGCTGGTCAGCTTCGCGCTGGTGGCGGCCAACACCGGGATCCTGATCATCCTGGCGGCGCGCCGCGTCCCGGCGCGGCTGGTCGGGGCGGCTGCCGCCGCCGTCGCGATCTCGGCCGGCCCGCTGGCGTTCGCGTTCACGTCGGCCTCGCCGGTCAGCCGGAACGTGACGATCGCGCTGGTCCAGCCGGGAGTGGTGCGGGGCCCCACGCTCAGCGCCTACGCCAGCCAGCGGCTGTCGGCCGGCCTGGGACCCGATCACGCCGACCTGATCGTGTGGGGGGAGAGCAGCGTCGCAGTCGACCTGAGCCTGCCCAGCTCAGCCCGGCGGCTGCGGCAGCTGGAACGGCTGTCGGCGGCCGACCGGGCCCAGCTGCTCGTCAACCAGGATTCGGTCGTCGACGGCGAGCACTCCAAGGTGGCCCTGCTGATCGGCGGCAACGGCATTGACGGCAGGTACGTCAAGACCCGGCTGGTGCCGTTCGGCGAGTACATCCCGTTCCGGCAGGAACTCGGCTGGCTTACCAAGATCAGCAAAGCGGCGTCCCAGAACATGATCCCGGGCAACGGCGCGCACGTCCTCCGGGTGGCCACGCCGGGCGACCCGCCGCTCACGATCGGCGTGCTGATCTGCTTCGAGTCGGCGTTCCCGGACATGTCGCGGGTGGACACCGACCACGGGGCGCAGCTGATCGTCTACCAGACCTCGGACTCGACCTGGCAGGCCAGCTGGGAGTGGGCCCAGGCGCAGCACGCGGCGCTCGGCGCGCTGCGCGCCGCCGAGACCGGCCGGCCGGTCGTGCAGGCGGCGCTGACCGGCGATTCGGTCGCGTTCGACCCGCGGGGCCGGCTGCTCGCCTGGAAGGGCTCCTCCTTCCGCGGGGTCGCCCTTGTCCGGCTCGGCCTCCCGCCGGTGTCCGCGCGGACGCTGTACGACCGGCTCGGCGACTACGTCCCGTGGACCGCCGTGGTGATCGCCGCGCTGGCGGCGGCCGTCGCGCTGGCCCGGGCCGGGAGAATCCGCCGACCGATTCGTCCCCATCGCCAGGCCGGAATAGTCTGGGACGGCAACCCCCAGCGCGACCGTTCCGGCGCCGTGGCGAGCACCAGCAGGGAGGGCGGTGCCACGGGCGGTCCCGACCCCGAGCAGTGATCCCTGGAGGCTCAGTGGCGGGCGCGACCGGCTCCTCCCCATCCGTGCGCAGGTACCGGCGGCTCGCAGCGGCCGGTGTCTGCTGCGTGGCGGTCCTGACGCTCTCGGCCTGCTCGGGAGGCGGCGGGACCGCCGCGGGCAAGGGCACGCCGGCCGCGCCCTCCGGCCTGCAGGTGTCGATAACCCCGGCCAGCGGGAGCAGCAACGTCGCGACGGGCCAGGGCATCACGGTCACGGCCGTCAAGGGCAGGCTCAGCAACGTCTCCGTGACCACCGGCGGCGACCCCGTGACCGGGACGATGAACACCGCCGGCACGGTCTGGCACAGCACGTGGGCGCTTGACGTGTCGCAGAGCTACACGGTCACCGCGAAGGCGGAGGGGACCAAGGCGGCGGGCACCTCGGGCGAGACGGTGACCCGCACGTCCTCGTTCCAAACGCTCACCCCGTCGCAGACGTTCACGACGCAGATCTACGAGGGTTACAACCAGACCTACGGCGTCGGCATGCCGATCATCCTGTACTTCAACCAGCAGATCACCAACAAGGCGGCCGTGGAGCGCGCCCTGCAGATCACCACGTCGAAGCCGGTCGTGGGATCCTGGTACTGGGACGACCCGTGCAACATGGCGGTTGTCTGCGCGTACTTCCGGCCGCGCGACTACTGGCCGGCGGACACCACCGTGAGCTTCACCGGGCACCTGAACGGCGTGGAGGCCGCCCCGGGCGTGTACGGGGACCACACGCTCACCCAGACGTTCAACATCGGCTCGTCGCTGATCGTCGTCGCGAGCACGGTGACCCATTACATGAAGCTGTACCAGAACGGCACGCTGATCGACACCTGGCCGATCAGCACCGGCCGGCCCGGGGACGACACGCCGAACGGCACCTACCTGACCATCGACAAGGCCAACCCGGTGGACATGATCGGGCCGGGCTACAACATCGAGGTGCCCTGGTCGGTGCGGTTCACCTGGTCCGGCGACTACCTGCACGACGCCTACTGGTCCGTCGGCGAGCAGGGCTTCACGAACGTCAGCCACGGCTGCGTGAACATGCCCCCGGCCGACGCGGAGACCTACTACAACATGGAGGTCCCCGGTGACCCGGTCACGGTCACCGGGAGCCCGAAGGCAGGAACCTGGGACAACGGCTGGACCATGTGGTTCCTGCCGTGGAGCAAGTACCTGCAGGGCAGCGCGCTGGGCGAGGCCGTCGAGGCAGGCCCGGGCGGCAGCACGTTCGTGGCGCCGTCGGCCCTGCCGGCGTCCACGGCGACCGCCCCGATCGGCACCGCCGACCCCGGCAACTGGGCGGCGTCCTAGCGGCCCGGCGCCGGCGGCCGGGCCTTAACTCGGGGCGCAGGCCCGCGGTCAGCGCCACGGCCACCGCCTCGGTCGCGCTCTGCGTGCCGAGCTTTGCCGCGATGTTGCGGATGTGGGTCTTGACGGTGTCGGGCGACCGGTACAGGCGCGCGGCGATCCCCTTGCGGTCCAGGCCGCTGACCATCAGCCGCAGCACCTCGCGCTCCCTGTCGGTCAGCTGCGCGAGCGGCGGCACGACCGGGTCGGCGATCGGGCTGGCCGCGGGGCCCAGCAGCGTGCCGAGCAGGCCGGCCGGGAACCACGTCCCGCCGAGCACGGCAGCCCGGACCGCGGTCACGATGTGCTCGGCAGGGCCGTCCTTGGACACGAAGCCCGCCGCGCCGGCCTGGAGAGCGTCGATCGCCGTCGCGGCGTCCGCGTAGGCGGTCAGCACCACCACCACCGGCGGGGAGGGCTCGGCCATCAGCTGAGCTGTGAGCTCGATGCCGCTGCCGCTGCCCAGCTGCACGTCCATGATCACCGCGCCGGGCCGGTGCGATCTTGCCACGCCGACGACCTGGCCGGGGTCGCTGACAGCCGCCACCGGCTCGAAGTCCGGCTCCGCGCGGAAGAGCGCCTCCAGGCCCTCGGCGAAGACCTGGTGATCATCGACGATGAGCAGCCTGACCGGGCTCATATGCCGACCGCCCGCTGCTCGCGCTGCCAGCCGCCGGTGTCGACCAGCCCCTCCCTGACCGCGTAGGCCACCGCCTCCAGGCGCGAATGGGCGCCCAGCTTGCTCAGCACCGCGTCGATGTGCGTGCGCGCGGTCGAGACGCGCACGCCCATCGCCCTGGCCATGCTCGCCGTGCTCTCCCCGCGCACCAGCCGGCCGAGCGCCTCCCACTCCCGCTCGGTGAGGAACTGCGACGGCCCCGCCGCCGCGCCGTGGCCCGCCCTGAGCGCTGCCCTGGCGGACCGTGACAGGACGGGCGGGATGTCCGGCGGGCCCGGCTCCGGGCCCGGGCCGCGCCCGTGGCTGGACACCGCTCCGGTGACGACCCGCAGGAACTCGCCGAAGTCGTCGCCCTTGAGCGCCAGGCCCCTGGCCCCGGCCCCGGCCGCGTGCCGGAGCGTGGCGGCGTCCGCTGACGCGCTCAGCGCGATGAACGCGGTGCCGGGGGCGGCGCGCACGGCCTGCTCGATGCCGGGCCGCCGGCCGGTGCACGGCGGCCGGAGATCGACGACGCAGGCATGGGCCTGCTTCCTGGCGGAGATAACGGCCGCCTCCTCCAGGCCGGGCACGCAGCCGACGACCTCATGGCCGGCGCCGTGCAGCAGGGACGCCAGGGCGTCGGCGAAGACGCGGTGGCCGTCATAGATGACGATCTTCATCCCGCCGCCTCCCGCGCCTGGCCGAAGCCGCCCGCGTCCCGGGCGGCGGTTCTGGGGGCACCCGGGAACGTGACCGTGACCGCCACGCCGCCAAGGTCGCCGGTGCCCATCCGCAGGCTCCCGCCGGCCCGGCGCACCATGGCCGCGACGATGTTCAGGCCGAGCGACGCCTTGCCGCGCTCTCCCCGGGCGAAGCCGGGGCCCGAGTCCGTGATCACCAGCCTGGCCTGGTCCCCGTCGTACTCAGCGGTCAGCAGGACGCGGCCGCCCGCCCCGGCCGCCCGGCACGCGTTCTCCAGCAGGTTGCTCAGGATCCGCACGACCGCCACCGGGTGCACGGCCACGGTCACCGGCTCGGCCGTGACGTCGATCACCCCTGGATACCGCCAGCGGAAGCTGCCCGCCGTCTCGGCCGCCAGGGTGTGGAGGTCGGCGGTGCTCGCGCCGTGGGGCCGGTCAAGGACATAACCGCAGATCTGGGCGATCTTGCCCGCCTCATCGGCGATCTGCCGCAGCCGGGCCTGCATGGCCGGGCCAGGGTCCGACTCCGCCGCCGCTACCTGGGCCAGGAGCTTGATGGAGGCCGCCGGCACAGTCAGGTCGTGACACAGCTCACGCAGCGCGCGAAGGTCGATGGTGCCGGTGTCCAGCCAGGGGGGCTCCGATGTCGCGTTCGTCTTGTGGAACATGCCAGCCTCGTGAAGGTCGGTACTCGGGGTGCGCAGCCGTCAGGGAGGGCTGATCGACGTCGCTGCCAGGGCGGGGGCACTCCCCTTCTGGCGACAGCAAAGCTGTGGCGGGCACCAGATCAGGCCGGGAGCCAGCGTTTGGGCCCGTGCCACGTTTCTTGTTTGCCTCGGCTACCGCCGGCTGTCCAGCGCAATGCCAGACCGTGTTGCCGCCGACGGCATCCGCGGTAACTCAGCCAACAAGCCGGGGAACAGAAAACGCTGAAAACATCACGCGCTCCACCCCGAAGGCAATTACCGCCTCGGCCCCGTTGCCTTACAGCGCGCGGCACATCGCCAGGTGAAACATTTAAACAGTGATTCAGAACCGTGTCAAGTGGACACTTCCGCAGCTCAGCGGCACTGGAACTGCTTCTTGCGTTAGCTATCTGCGCTATTAAATGAGGATGCCGAGGTTTTTACGATATGCCACGCATACACCACTAGCTACCGGGCGAGACCGCGGCCGGCTTTCGTTGGGCCAGGCCGGGCGCCAGAGCGGATACGAGGCGCAGATCCGGCCCGGGCCTAAACGTTCAATTCAGTGTTCTTGATTTTCTGCCCGCGCGGATTCCGCCGTGCGGTTCACGGGCGGGGCAGCGCTGGGCCGCGCGGTGCGGCAGGCGCCGCGGCCAGGCCCGCGACCTGCGGGCCGGTTCATGCCATGCGGGCGCATGCGGTACAACAGATGACCATGGAGAGCTTCCTGACGCACGCGGGCTACGTTGCGCTCATCGTCTTCGGCTTTCTCGAGGCCTGCTGCATCCCGATCTCCTCGGAGATCACGTTCGGCTTCGCTGGCGTCCTGGCCTACCAGGGGCACCTCAACCTCGCGCTGGTGATCATCATCGGGTCGCTGGCCGAGCTCGCCGGCTCGTACTTCTCCTATGGCGTCGGGAGGGTCGGCGAGCGCCCGGTGGTCGACCGCCTGGGGAAGTACGCGCTGGTCACCCGCAAGGACATCGACCGCGCCGAGCGGTTCTTCGCCGGCCGGGGAGCGTGGACCGTGGTCGTCGGCCGGATGCTGCCGGTCATCCGCGCGTTCACGTCGATCGTCGCGGGCCTCGTGGAGGTGCCCGCGCTCCAGTTCGGCCTGCTCAGCCTGGTGGGCACGGTGATCTACGCCACCGCGTTCTCGGTCGTCGGCTACGGGCTGGGCAGCGCCTGGCACACCGTCTCGCACGACGTCTCGATCGGCGGCTACGTGATCGTCGCCCTGGTGGTCGTGGCCATCGCCGGGCTCGTGGTCTACCGGCTGCGGGAGGTCAGGAGGGAAGCGGCCGCCGCCAGCAAGGTGGGCGCCCCGAGCAGCCGGGTCCGTGACCCGAACGTCTAGCCGTCAGCCAGCGCCTGGTAGACGAGCTGGCGCAGCTGGGGGCGGATCCGGTACGCGCTGGACGGCATCAGCTGGGTGAAGAAGCAGGCGGTCAGCTGCTCCGCGGGGTCGACCCAGAACGCCGTCGAGGCCATGCCGCCCCAGGAGTACTCGCCTTCCGAGCCGAGCGTCTTGCCCGCGGCCGCGTCGATGACGACGGCGACGCCGAGGCCGAACCCGACGCCGCGCTGCGGCGCCTCCGCGTTCAGCGGCCGGCCGAAGGCCTCCAGGTCCGCGCCGCCCGGAAGGTGGTTCCTGGTCATGTAGGCCACGGTTCGCGGGCCGAGCAGGCGGGCGCCGTCCAGTTCCCCGCCCGGGCTGCCCGGCCGGTCCAGCAGCATCTGCGTAAACCTGTGGTAGTCGGCCGCCGTGGAGATCAGGCCCCCGCCGCCGGACAGCAGCCGGGGCGGGCGGCTGGCCACCCGTCCCATCTCGTCCATCCGGTGCAGCCCCGCGGCCGGGCCGGCGGCCGGCGTGTACAGCGCGGCCATCCGGGCCATGTCGTCCCCGCGGACCCAGAAGCCGGTGTCGGTCATGCCCAGCGGGCCGAAGACGCGGCCGGACAGGAACTCGTCCAGGCTCTGGGCCGAGGCCACCTCGACGACCCGGCCGAGCACGTCGGTGGCCACCGAGTAGTTCCACTCCGCGCCGGGCTGGAACAGCAGCGGCTCGGCCGCCCAGGCGTCGCACGCCTGCACCAGGTCCATGCCCCGCGGCCAGCCCACCTCGAAGCCGGCCTGCCGGTACCGCGCGTCAACGGGGTGCGCCCGGTGGAAGCCGTAGGTCAGGCCGGCGGTGTGGGTCAGCAGGTGCCAGATCCGCACCGGCTCCGTGGCGGGCACGGTCACCGGCTTGAGGTCCGACCCGCCCGCGTAGACGCGGAGGCCGGCGAACGACGGGATGAACGCGCTCACCGGGTCGGTCAGCTCGAAAGCGCCCTCCTCGTACAGCATCAGCGCCGCGACCGACGTGATCGGCTTGGTCATCGAATAGATCCGCCACAGGGTGTCGGTCTCGACCAGGAGCCCGGCCTCCACGTCCCGCGCGCCGTAGCTGGACACGTGCGCGAGCTGCCCCCGCCGGCTCACCGTGATCAGCCATCCGGGCAGCCTGCCATCGTCCACGTAGCGCCGGAAATGCCGGTCGGCCCGGTCAAGGCGCGCCGGGTCGAACCCCACCTCGGCCGGGTCCACGTCAGCCTTGAGCTCGGTCATCCGCGCCTCCCTGGCCCGTCCCGGCCACCCGGCCGACGGCGATGACGCCGCCTGATCCGCCTGCCCGGATCCTGCAATGCCGCGGCGCCGCCCGTCCAGCCCGGCCGGGGCCGCCAGGTCACGCTGATGCCGGCGCCCGGAGGCGGTAGCCGGCGCCGCCCCGGCGCGCTCCCCGCCGGATGCGTGCCTCCGGCCGGGGAGCGCTCTTCGGCTAGGCGTTCTCGGCGACCTCCTGGGCGCTGGGATGGCTGCAGGTGCCGCCCGGGTCGCCGCGTTCCTGGGCCGCGATGAGCAACGGGACGACCGTGATCACGTCCTCCCGGCCTTGCCTGGCGCCCGCCGCCCAGGTCGCGGAGTCCCTGGCGACCTGGGCCGCGTGGGTTCTCGCGCGTGCGGCCTCGTCCTTCCAGTGCTGGATTTCCCGGCGCGTCCGCTGCTCCAGACGGGACATCTCGTCCCTCAGCCTGGAGATCTGCGCGGCGGCCCGCACCATCGTCAGCCCCCAGGCCAGCACGGCGGCCATGACCATCAGCGTGATGACGGTGAAGCCGTTCATGGCCCCACCTCGCGCGCCCTTATTGCGGACATCGCCCCGTCCGCCGGGACAATCCCGCAGCTAGGGCGGCTGAGCGGGCTCTTGCATTGCGCGCGGGCCGATGTAATGTGAGTAGTCACAACTGACTCCGTTCCGTAGTCGATTCGGGTGGAGATTGGTTCGCCTGGGCTAGCGGCGCCCCCGCTGGCCCAGTGCCATATGTGAGACCGGTGCTGCCGGTTCCGCAAGGGGATCTTGGAGAGTCCTGGGCAACTCTCGCCGGCTCCGGGGAGTCCGTCTGGCCGGCTCCGGGGGATCCCGCGCGCGCTGCGGCACTGCGGTGCGCAACTTCCGCCGGCTCTGGCCGGCAAGCGGCGAGTTGTCCTTGAGGGCGAGCGGCGCATTGGCGCGGGAAAAGCCGGGCGAGGCACGCGGTGGTTCCACATTCTGGAACCCCCGTGTGCCGATCATGCCAGCCTCCTGGCCTCCCGCCCACCACGGCGATTGGCCTCTCCTTCGAGTAGACGACATGGCCAGACATGATCGCAATGCCCGGCGGGAATTGCACCGGGAATTCCCTAAA
>JASHPR010000169.1 GCA_030038015.1 Streptosporangiaceae bacterium | reverse complement strand
CGCGGGGTCGGCACGCTGATCCCGATCCCGTTGTCCTCGCAGACCAGCAGCAGCGGGACCGGGATGCCCTGGTAGGCGGTCTGGCACACCGCGTTGACCGTGCCGGCGGCGGTGGAGTGGCTGACCGACGCGTCGCCGAAGGACGCCACGGTCACCGCGTCGCGCGGCCACGGGCAGGGCACCTTCAGCTTCGCCGCCCGGCCGATGCCGAGCGCGACCCCGAGCGCCCGCGGCAGGTGTGAGGCGATCGTCGACGTCTGCGGGATCACCGCGAGCTCCGCCCGGCCGAACACCTTGTGCCGCCCGCCGGCGATCGGCTCGTCGGCGGACGCGGCCATCCCGAGCAGCACGTCCCTGACCGCGTCCACGCCGGGAACCTGCTCCGCCCTGGCGCAGTAGAACCCGCCGGACCGGTAGTGCAGCAGCGCCGGGTCGCTCGGCCGCAGGGCCGCGGCCACCGCGGCGTTGCCTTCGTGGCCCGCCGAGCCGATCGTGTAGAAGCCCCGGCCCTGCTGCTGCATCCAGCGCGCGGCAAAGTCCAGGTGCCGGCTCCGCGCCTGGGCATCGAAGACGGCCAGCAGCGTGTCACCGTCCATGCTGCTGCCCGGGCGCACCGGCGCCGACCCGTCCGGGCGGGCAGGGCCCCCGGGCAGGCCGCCGACGGTCTGGATGAAGTGCTGGTCGAGCTCGGCCGCCGTCGTCATCGGCCGGCCATGCGGATGCGGCGAAATGTCACAAGCGGAAGCCTAGATCGGACGTGAGCTCGGCCACGTCCATCTGGGCCTTCTGCAGCCTGCCCGAGTAGTCCCAGTTCAGTGCCTGCCACCGGGTGAACTGCTCGAGCACCCAGATGCCGGACTGGCGGGACCCGTTGCCCGACTTGCCGTTGCCGCCGAACGGCAGGTGCGCCTCGGCCCCGGACGTCGAGTTGTTCACGCTGACCATGCCGGCGCTGACGCCTTTCCTGAACGCGAAGGCCTCGCGCGCGTCGTTCGTGTACACCGACGACGAGAGCCCGTAGCCAGGAGCGTTGGCCAGCTCGATCGCCTCGTCCATGGTCTGGTAGGTGGTCACCCCGACCAGCGGCCCGAACGTCTCGCTGCCGAAGATCTCGTCGCCGGGGCGCACCCCGTCCACGATCGTCGGGTGGTAGAACAGGCCGGCCTCCGGGTCGCCGGCGAACCCGGCGCGCGGGTTCGCCGCGGTGATCCGCCCGATGCCGGTTGAGCCGAGGACCTTGTGCTGCGGGCCGATCCAGTCCAGGTACTTCTCGTAACGTTCAGAGAACTTCGCGTCGAGCATCGGGCCGTAGAGCACGTCCTGGAACGGATCCCCGATGGCGGCCGCGGCCGTGGCCTCGGCGAAGGCGCCGAGGAACTCGTCGTGCACGGACGCGTGGCAGATCACGGTGCCCAGCGAGGTGCAGCGCTGGCCCGCAGTGCCGAACCCGGCGAACAGCGCGCCCTCCACGGCGAGGCCGAGGTCGGCGTTCGGCGTGACCACCATCGGGTTCTTGCCGCCCAGCTCCAGGCACGCCGACTGGAGGTGCCGCCCGGCCAGCTCGCCGATGCGCGCGCCGACCTCGGTGGAGCCGGTGAACCCGACCTTGTCGACCAGGCCGGCGTCCAGCGCCTGCTCCAGCCCGGCGTAGGTGTGCTGGCCGTCGGCGTAGACCACGTTGAACACGCCGTCCGGCAGCCCGCCGCCGCGGCAGAACAGCTCGTGGAAGGCGGCCGCCGCGGCCGCGGAGTACTCGGCGGGCTTCCACACCACGGCGTTGCCGCACAGCAGCGCGGGCACGATGTACCAGGAGGGGACCGCGACCGGGAAGTTGCCCGCGGTGATCACCGCGACCACCCCGACCGGGTTGCGGAACGTGAACAGCTGCTTGTCCGGCATCTCGCTCGGCACCGTCTGGCCGTACAGGCGGCGGCCCTCGCCGAGGAAGAAGTCGCAGGTGTCGATGATCTCCTGGACCTCGCCGAGCGCCTCGGCGTACGGCTTGCCGATCTCCCGGGTGACCAGGCGGGCCAGGGCGTCGGCGTTGGCCTCGACCAGCCGGCCGATGTGCGCGATCGCCCGGCCGCGCACCGGCGCGGGGACGTCTGCCCAGGCCGGCTGCGCCTGCCGCGCCGCCCGCGCCGCCGCGACCAGGACCGACGCGTCAGCAAGCGCCACGTCGGCGACCACGTCGTCCAGGCGCGACGGGTTGGTGGACGCAAAGCGCGCGGCGGGCGGGCCTGCCGCCGGGCTTCCGGCGATCACGGAGGAGACGGTCTGGGCCATCTGCGGCATCCTTACTCTGCTCGTCGGGGTGTGCTCGTCGGGGCCTGCCCGTCGGGCCGGGCCAAGCCCGGTCAGGAAAGGGCGGCGAGGACGCGGCCGAGCGCGGCCAGGCCGAACCCGAGTTCGGCCTCGGTGACGTTGAGCGTCGGCCGGAACCTTACCGTCCGCTCGCCGCAGGGCAGCACGATGACGTGCTCGGCCAGCAGCCGGGCGATCACGGTGTCGCGGGCCTGCCTGGTTGGCAGGTCGAGCGCGCACATGAGCCCGCGGCCGCGGACGTTCGACGCGAGCGCGCCGTGCCGTTCGCCGAGCGCCCGCAGCTCGCCGAGCAGCCAGTTGCCGGCCTTGGCCGCGTGGTCGATCAGCCCGTCGCGCTCGATGATCTCCAGGAGCCTGCGGGACCTGACCATGTCGGCGAGCCCGCCGCCCCAGGTCGAGTTGATCCGGCCGGAGACCGCGAACACGTTGCCGGCGACCTCGTCCACGCGGCGGCCGGCCATGATGCCGCCGAGCTGCACCTTCTTTGCGAACGCGACGATGTCGGGCTCGAGGCCGAGCTGCTGGTAGGCCCACGCGGTGCCGGTCAGGCCGACCCCGGTCTGCACCTCGTCGAGCACGAACAGCGCGTCGTGGTCGTGGCAGAGGTCCTGCATCGCCTGGAGGAACTCGGGCCGCATGTGGTTGTCCCCGCCCTCGCCCTGGATCGGCTCGGCGATGAAGCAGGCGATGTCGTGCGGGTTCGCCTCGAAGGCCGCCCTGGCCTGGGCGAGCGCCCGCGCCTCGGCCCCCTCGACCTCGGCGAGGTGCTCGGGCAGCGGGAACCTGACCGCGGGGACGTCGATCCTCGGCCAGGCGAACTTCGGGAACCGGTCGGTCTTGGCGGGCTCGGTGTTGGTGAGCGACAGCGTGTAGCCGGACCGGCCGTGGAACGCCCCGGTGAGGTGCAGCACCTTCGTGCCCAGCTGGGGCGTGCGGCCCGCCGCCTCGTTCTGGCGGCTCTTCCAGTCGAACGCCGTCTTCAGCGCGTTCTCCACGGCGAGCGCGCCGCCCTCGACGAAGAACAGGTGCGGCAGCGCCGGGTCGCCGAGCACGCGCACGAACGTGTCCACGAAGTGCGCGTAGTGCGTGGTGAACATGTCCGGGTTGGCGGGCTTGTTCGCCGCCGCCTCGGCCAGCACGGCGGCGAACTCCGGGTCGTCGGCCAGCCCGGGCGGGTTCGACCCGAGCGGCGCGGAAGCGAAGAACGTGTAGAGGTCCAGGTACTCCTCACCGGTGCGGGCGTCCACGATCCACGCGCCGTGGCTGGCCTTGGTGTCGTAGACGAGCCTGAACCCGTCGTCGAGGACGTGCCTGCCGAGAACCTCGTGCACCTGCTGCGGCCCGATCGCCGCGCCCCGGCCCGGGTCCGCCAGGGTCTGGGCGCCAGACTGGACGCTGATCAATTCCACGGGAAGTCCTCCTGTCGCCCCACCTGTCTAGCGAATAATCTCCACCAGGACCTTCATCCGGCCGCACATCGTATGAATATCGTACGCACGGCGTATGGATATCGCACGCATGCGGCCGGCTGAGGGCACGGCCCGTGCCCGGTCACCAACGGAGCTGGCCGGCACGGGCCTCACCGATGCGGCGCCGCAACCCGGGCGCGGAACCCGCTCGCAATGATGTGGTGGCGTCCACGCTGTTCCTCTACCAACAGCGTGGACGCCACGACACTGTTCGTTCAGCCGCCGGCGGCCCGGCGGCCGGACGCTCAGTACCAGCCGTCGGCGGCCTCGTGCTCCCAGGCGGCGCGGGGCGAGCCGTAGAACGCTGCGATGTACGTCAGGCCCCAGCGGATCTGCGTCGCCGCGTCGGCCTGCCAGTCCGGGCCCGCGCCAGCCATCTTGGCGCCCGGGACTGCCTGCGCGATCCCGTACGCCCCGGTCGACGGGTTGACCGCCGACACGCTCCAGTTGCTCTCGGCGGTCCACAGCCAGTTCAGGTACTTGAACTGGCGCGGTGTCCAGCCGTAGGAGCGGAGCATGTTCCTGGCGATCTGCTGTGGGGCCGGCTGGGCCGGGTCGCCGGCGAGCACGGCCGTTCGGCCTTCTAATGGCAGCGCCGGATCGGCAGCGGGGCCGGCCTGGCCCGGGGCCGCTTGGGCCAGGTGGGCGGCTTCAGGCGGGGTGGCCCGGGCCAGGTGGGTGACTTCAGGCGGGGCGGCCCGGGCCAGGTCGCCCAGATGGGCCGGGCAGGCCGGCGCGGCTGCCGCGCCGGTCAGGGCTGCCACCGCCAGGGCCGAGCCTGCAACGACGGCGGCGACGGCGGCGAGCTTCGCGGATTTCGGGCTGAAAGCAGTCCTGGTAGCGGACAACGTAAGCCTTCGGTCATGCACGCTGGGCGTGCTCCGCTTCCACCCATGGCGCATGCAAGGCCAGGACAGCCCCGCAAGCGGTGTGTGGACGTGACGCGGGGTCAGGGCGCCGGTAGTTGCTTTGTGCAACCGATCGCACACACTGGGTGCTGTTGTGCCGCCTACTCTGCCCGAAGGCCCGCTCATGTGGCGTGAGACACGCCACAACTGCGCAGGCTGCGACGGCGGAGCGTGAAGGGATGAGGGTTCAAACGGGGAGGAAGAGGTTTCAGGCGTGGGAGGAGCATTCCGGGAGCAGGCTCAGCCGCGGGCGGCGGCGTCGAGCGCGGCGGTGAACGTCTCGGCGATCTGCTCGATCTCCGCCACCGTGATCGTGAACGGCGGCGAGATCTGCAGCGCCACGCCACGCAGCAGGCGGGTGATCACGCCGCGCTCGCGGATCCCGGTCACCAGCCGGGGCCCGATGCCGGGGTCGGCGGCGCGGACGTCCTCGGCGATCTCGACCGCGGCGAGCAGGCCGGTGCCGGCGCGGACCTCGCCGACGAGCTCGTGCGCGGCGAGCGGCCTGATCTTCCCGGCGAGGACGGGCTCGAGTTCGGCGACCCGCCCGATCAGCCCCTCGCGCTCCACCAGGTCGAGGTTGGCCAGGCCGACCGCGCACGCGGTTGGGTGGGCGGAGTAGGTGTACCCGTGCCGGAACACCTCGGTGGACCCCTCACGCCAGAACGGGTCCGCCACCCGGGCGCTCACGATCACCGCGCCGAGCGGCGCGTAGCCCGACGTCAGCCCCTTCGCCCCGGTGATCATGTCGGGATCGAGCGCGAACCGGCCGCTGCCGAACCAGGCGCCGAGCCTGCCGAAGCCGGTGATCACCTCGTCGGCCACGAACAGCACGTCGCTGCGGCGGCAGATGTCGCGCACCTGCTCCAGGTAACCCTCCGGCGGCGGGTACACGCCTCCGGCCCCGACGACCGGCTCGCAGAAGAACGCGGCGATCCGCTCGGCGCCCAGCTGCTCGATGAGCTTCTCCAGCGCGGTCGCATCGTCCCACGGCACGTGCTCGACCAGCGACACCAGCGGCTCGTAGGGCTCGACGTTGGCCGGGATCCCGCCGAGTGATGTGCCGTAGGCGTTCATCCCGTGATAAGCGTGCGACCGGGAGACGATCACTCGCTTGCCTGGCTGGCCTACCGCGCGCCAGTAGGCCCGCGCGAGCTTGCCCGCGGTGTCGATGGCGTCGGATCCCCCGCCCGGCGTGAAGAACACCTTGGCGCCACGCATCGGCGCGATTCCCGCCACGCGGCGGGCGAGTTCCTCGGCCGGCGGGTTGGAGAACGGCTCGAACGTCTGGTACGCGGCGAGCCTGCGCATCTGGGCGACGGCGGCGTCGGCCAGTTCCTGCCGGCCGTGCCCGACGTTCGTGTACCAGAGGCTGGCGATCGCGTCCAGGTACCGGCGGCCCTCGGTGTCGAAGACGGTGACGCCTTCGCCCCCCTCGATCGTGACGGGCCGGAGGCTGGCCATGTTCGCAAAGCCGTTCCAGAAGACGGGCCGGCCTGCGCCGTCGCCGGTTCCTGCCACCATGGACCTTGCCTTTCTCGCAGGGGATATCGTCCTCTTTCTTACCGCAGAGCGGCCGCAGGGCGGGGACGGGCCGGCCCATCGTCCGTGGCGCGACGGCCGTGTCCTGGCCGGGATCCGGTCGGTCAGGGTTCAGCCGCAGGACGGGCCGCGCCGCTCAGCCGCGGTAGGCGCGGGCGATCTCCTTGAGCCGCTCGTGCGCGCCGCGCATGGTGGCGACGCCGCCGCCCAGCCAGTCCTTGCGCAGCTTGGCCACGGACGTGTAGTTGGTGTCGCAGACGTTCGCCAGCGGCGCCTCGACCGCCTGGGTGATGAACTGGTAGGCGTCCAGTTCCGAGAGCCTCCAGTCCTGGGCGACCCAGCGCACCAGGTCGGCCTGTGCGATCCGGAACGCATCCTCAAGCGGCCTGGCCGAGCCGGCAGACATGATGTGGGTGTCGGACTCGATCCGGGGCCACGGCGTGGCGAGGCCCTTCAGCAGGTCGACGGCCAGGACCGTGTTCATCGCGCACTCCACGGCCACGCCGCAGGTCTCGCCCTCGCCCTGGCGGGCGTGCCCGTCGCCGATGGACAGCAGGCCGCCCGGCACGTTCACCCCCAGGTAGCAGGTGACGCCCGCGCGCATCTCGGGCGTGTCCATGTTCCCGCCGAACGCATCGGGCACCAGCGCCGACCGCACCTCGAGATTGGCGGGCGCCACCCCGATGGTCCCGTGCATCGGGCTCATCGGCAGCTCGGCGGTGAACCCGCTGTCCCTGGCGGAGAACCGGCAGCTGCGCCGGCTCCGGTCGAGCTCCCAGATCCAGACGACCTCGGGCAGCGGGTCCTGCAGCGTGGCGGTCAGATGTGTAGAGGTCAGCGCCCCGAACAGCGGCACCGTCGTGGATGCGGCCCAGTCCCGGCTCGGCTCGATCGACACAAGGTGCACGGCCAGGGTGTCGCCGGGCTCCGCGCCCTCGACGTAGAACGGCCCGGTCTGCGGGTTCAGGTACGGGAACTCGCACACCTGCGAGACCAGGTCGTCCTTGCCGCGCACCCGGCCGGCGAAGCAGTCCTCGGTCCACAGCTCGAGCACCGCCCCCGGCGCGACCCGCGCGGCCGGGGCAGCCCCGCCGAACGTCCACACGTACTGGTCGGCCTTCGGCCGGAACGACAACACCTGCGGGTCGCTCATCTCTGCCTCCTCGACGGCACAGGTCCACTGTGGCCCATAGCGGCACCCCGCGACAGGGCTGCTGCCTATGACGTCCGCACGGCGTCGAACAGGTGCATCCGGTGCGCCGCGGCCGCCGCCTCGCCGCGGCCGCTGACACCGATCTTGGCCAGGATATTCGACACGTGGACGCTGGCGGTCTTGGCCGAGATGAACAGCCGCGCGGCGATCTCCGGGTTGGAGCGGCCGTCGGCAACCAGGCGCAGGACCTCGAACTCCCGGGCGGTCAGGCCGAGCGGGACCGCGCTGGCCGCGCTCTGGCCGGCCCGCCCGGTGTCCCGCCGGATCCCCGCCTTCCTGGCCAGGCCCTGGATCTCTGCTGCAAGCGGGCGCGCGCCAAGACCCTCGGCGAGGCTCGCGGCGCACAGCAGCCGCTCGGCCGCGCCGCCGCGGTCTCCCGCGGACAGCGCCGCCTCCGCGCCGCGCAGCAGGGCGTCGGCCCGCGGGCAGGGCTGGCCGAGGCTTTCCCACGCCGCTGCCGCGGCGTCGAAGGCGGCCATCAGTTCCCCGGCCGCGGCTTCCCGGCCCCGAGCCCGGCCGGCAGCGCCAGCCCCGTCCGCGCGCAGCGCCTCGGCGCGGAACGTCAGCTGGCCCGCCTGCTGGACCGGGCCGAATGCGGGCAGCGTGGCGGCCAGATCCTGCAGCCGGGCGAGCATGCTGGCGGCCCGTCCGGCAAGCGCGGCGTCCCCGCGGTCGGCCTGCCTGGCGGCGGTGACCGCCCTGGCAGCGGTCGCTAGCAGCGGCCATGTGTACCTCGGGTCGAGCGCCAGGCTGAGCCGGCCGTCGGCCGCGGCGAAGACGGCCAGCGCTTCTTCCGGCCTGCCGTCAGCCAGCCGCAGCTCGGCTTCCAGCCGGACCATCGGGATGTCGTGCTGGCCACGGCGCTTGTGGCTTGCCTGGTCGAGCGCGGCCCTTGCCGCCGCGGCCGACTCCCCGGCGGCGGCAAGGTCACCGCGCCGCAGCGCGATCTCGCCTGCCAGCTGCCGCAGCGACCCGCGGATGTCGGGCCTCGGGGCCAGCGCCAGCGCGTGCTCGATCACCTCGGCGGCCTCGTCCCACCGGCCGAGCGAGACGAGAGGCTCGGCCACGTTGATGGCCAGGAACGCTCCCGACGATCGCGCCAGCCCGTAGTCCTCGGCGCTGACAACCCCCGCCCGCGCCACCTCCGCCGCCTTGTCGTGCTGGCCGATCCCCTCCAGCACGTGGGACTCGTTCATCGCGGCCCCCAGCAGCGGCTCGTAGGCGCCGGCGGCCGCGGCGATCGAGTTCGCCTGGCCGAAGATCTCCAGCGCGGCCGCGTCATCGCCGGCGTGGGACCGGATCAGCGCGATCTCCATCAGCGCGGTCGCCTGCGTCGTGGCGTCTCCGGCACGCTCCGCCAGCGCCAGCGCCTCCTCTGCGGCAGCCAGCGCCTCCGGGCCGTACAGCTCACACGCGTGCACGGTCATGCTGGCCAGGATCTTCGCGCGCGGCCCGTCCGCCACGCCGGGCGGCACCAGATCCAGCGCGGCCTGCAGTCCGGCGCGGATCGCTTGCTGATCACGTGGCTTGGCCAGCAGCGCCCGGGCCTGCAGCAGCAGCGCGGCGCGGACGGGCTCGGCGGACGGGTCGACCTCCTTAAGCGCCGCCGCGGCGTAGGTCGCCGCTCGCTCGCCCTCCCCCGCGGTCCTCGCAACGCTGACCACCTGCTCGAAAACGCTCAGCCGGCTGGCACCGATCCGCTGCTCGGCGTCCGGGACCTTGTCCCACAGCTCGAGGACCCGGTCCAGCAGCGTCAACTGCTCGGCATGGGCCAGCAAGCGGCCGGCGTCTGCCGCCGCACGCCAGTTGCTGACCAGCGCCCCGGTGGTGTCGTGCGCGGCGTACCAGTGATGCGCCTGCTCGATCAGCGCCCGCCCGGGAGGGACGAGGCCTGGATCGGACCCGAGCGCCTCAGCGAACCGGGTGTGCAGCCGGGTGTGCTCCCCGGGCAGCAGGTCGTCCAGGATCGCTTCCCTGATCAGGCCGTGCCGGAACGCGTAGCCGTCGGCGTCCGCGGTGAGCACGTTGGCCGAGACAGCAAGCCGCAGCGCTCGCGACAACGCGTCGTCGGGCAGCCCGGTGATCGCCGCGAGCAGCCGGTGCCCGTTATGCTGGCCGCCCGCGCTCGCCGCCCGGAGCACTTCCTGGGCGTCATCGGGCAGCTGCCGGACCGCGACCAGCAGCAGGTCGCGCAGGGACTCCGGCAGCAGCCTGTTGACGCCGTCCGCGCAGTCGCACAGCAGTTCCTCGACGAACAGCGGGTTGCCCTCGGCACGGGCGTAGACCTGGTCCGCCAGCGACGGCTCGGGCTCGCGGCCGATGATCCGGGCGACCAGCTCGTCGGCGTGCAGCCGGTCCAGCCTGGCCAGGTCCAGGCGCTCGACCCAGGCCAGCCGGCCGAGCTCGGCGAGCAGCGGCCGCAGCGGATGGGTGCGGTGCAGTTCGTCGGAGCGGTAGGTGACGACGATCAGGACGCCGTCCAGGACCTGCTGGCGGCTGACCAGGAAAGCCAGCAAGTCCCTGGTGGAGCGGTCGGCCCAGTGCGCGTCCTCGATGAGCAGGACCACGGGCCCGGTGTCGGCGAGGCGCTCCAGGAGCGCGAGCATCTGCTCGAACAGCCGCGCTCTGGCCACGTTGTCGTCGCCGTCGGCGCTGGCCGGGCCGAACTCGGGCAGCAGCCTGGCGAAATCGCGCGTCATCCCGCTGGGCAGCAGGGCGGCCACGCCGTCGGCGCCGACGTCCCGCACGAGTTCCCGCAGGAGCGCGGTGAACGGCGCGAACGGCAGGCCGTCGGTGCCGAGTTCCACGCAGCCGCCGGCCAGCACCCGCGCACCGGCCCGGCGGGCGCGCGCGGTGAACTCTCGCGCGAGACGGGATTTGCCCACGCCCGCCTCACCGCCGACGAGGATGACCGACGGGCTGCCTGGCCGGGACGGGGCGAGCGCGGCGTCAAGCACCGCCAGCTCTTCCGCGCGCCCGACCAGGACCGGGCTGGTAGCTCGGGGGGCCATGTCCCCAGGATGCCAGCCGCTGGCGCCGCCGCGGGCGGCTGCCAGGCTGCGCCCGCGCGCCGAGCCGTTCACGTCATGTGGCCCGGCCGCCGCCGACCGGCTCGCGGTCGTCGGCGCCGTCGGCCAGTTCGGCAGCGGCCGGGGACAGCGCCGAAGCCCACTGGTCGGGCGTGGCCTCGGCCATGACCCGCTGGGCCGGCACCG
>JASHPR010000168.1 GCA_030038015.1 Streptosporangiaceae bacterium | reverse complement strand
GACCTCGTGCTGGACCCCTTGGGACGCGCTGCCGCCGTATGCGCCGCTGGCTGCGTGGGCGTGCCGTCCGTGGCCAGGAGGATGAGCGTTGGCATAGAAGACCATCGCTATCCAGACGATCAGGGCCGGGAACGTGACGACAGGGATGACGACGGCCGCCAGCACAGATCCTGTCATGGCAGGCACCTCCTCATCCCCATAACACCGCCGCCGCGCCGTCCCTCGCATCACCCGGGGCGGGTGAAGCGGGCGGCCGCGGGCGCCGGCGGCGGTGACGTCGCGGGTGACGCGGGCGGCTCGCGGGTGAGGCGCCCGGCGGTGGCGGGTGAAGCGGGCCGGGCCGGTGGCCATGGCGCGGGGCGGGCGCGGGTGAAGCGCGGTCCCCGTCCCGATCGCGGTGCGCATATTGTCAAATGTTCGCTCAGTACCTCCCGCGGAGACGATCGATGACGACCACACCAGAGCACCTCGACGTGCTGATCGTCGGCGCCGGCTTGTCCGGCATCGGCGCCGCCCACTACCTGCAGGCCCAGTGCCCCCAGGTCTCTTACGCCCTCTTTGAGGCGCGGGACGCGATCGGCGGCACCTGGGACCTGTTCCGCTACCCGGGGGTGCGCTCCGACTCCGACATGTTCACCCTCGGCTACGCGTTCCGGCCGTGGCAGGGAGCCCAGGCGATCGTGCGCGGCGACGCGATCCTGCAATACATCAGGGACACCGCGGCCGAGGGGGGCATCGACACCCGCATCCGGTTCAGCCACCGGGTGGTGTCGGCTTCGTGGTCGACCGGCGAGGCGCGCTGGCACGTCGCCGCCCGGCGCACGGACACCGGCGAGGTGGTCGAGGTCAGCTGCGGCTTCCTGTTCTGCTGCACGGGCTACTACCGCTACGACCACGGCTACCTGCCCAGCTTCGCCGGCATGGACCGGTTCGGCGGCACGATCGTGCACCCGCAGGCATGGCCGGAAGACCTTTCCTGCGCCGGCCGGGACGTGATCGTGATCGGCAGCGGCGCGACCGCCGTGACGCTCGTGCCCGCGCTGGCCGGGACCGCCCGGCACGTGACCATGGTGCAGCGATCGCCCACCTACGTCGCGTCGCTGCCGGCCAGGGATCCGGTCGCCGGCGCGGTGGAGCGCCTGCTGCCGCCGCGGCAGGCAGGCACGGCCATGCGGTGGTTCAAGGCGCTCACCACCCAGGCGTTCTTCCAGCTCAGCCGGCACCGCCCGGACATGGTCAAGCGGATGGTGCGCCGCCAGCTCGAGCGTCAGCTTCCCGCGTCCTTCGACATCGACACCCACTTCACGCCCAGGTACAACCCGTGGGACCAGCGCTTCTGCATCGCGCCCGACGGCGACCTGTTCAAGGCGATCAGGAACGGCAGCGTGTCGGTGGTCACCGACCACGTGGAGACCTTCACCGAGCGGGGCCTGCTGCTGCGATCTGGCAGGGAGCTCGACGGCGACATCATCGTCACCGCGACCGGCCTCGAGCTGCTGTTCCTCGGCGGGATCGAGCTCGACGTCGACGGCGAGGCCGTGGAGGTGGCCGGCAAGCTCGTCTACAAGGGCATGATGCTCGAGGGCGTGCCGAACCTCGCCATGGCGGTCGGGTACACCAACGCATCGTGGACTCTCAAGTGCGAACTGACCTGCAACTATGTGTGCCGGCTGATCAACCACATGCGGGCCAGGGGGATGCGCCAGTGCACCCCGGTCAACACCGGTGCCCCGGTGAGCACCCGGCCGCTGCTCGACCTGACCTCTGGGTACATCCAGCGGTCGGCCCACCGCTTCCCCAGGCAGGGGAACCGGTTCCCGTGGCAGGTGCACCAGAGCTACCTGCGCGACTACTGGGCGCTGCGGCTCCGGGGCGTGGCGGACGAGGCCATGGTGTTCTCGAACCCGGTTCGCCAGACCAGCGCCCTGCCAGTCTGAGCCGGCGGCCGGATGGGCAACGACGGGCACGCCCGCCGACGCGGACGGCCCGTCGCTGCCCGGCCTTCCCGCTGCGGGCCCGGGCCGTTACCCGTAGCCCGGGCCGCAGCGCGAAGATGCCAATTCCCTGGAGCCCTCCTCGGTGGCCTTGATGGGGACCCCAGGGACGACCAGCAAGTGGGGACTTGACTCTGGCACCACCCGGGACGCTAAGCCATCGTTGCCGCACCGCGACAGAGACGAATACCTCCCGGGGGACGGGAAACCCCTGGGGGCGAGCGCTGGCACACCGGCGGCCATGCCCGCGCGGCAAGCTGGGCCGTGCAGGCTATCCCCGCGGACAGCGGCGGCGATAGTGTCATGCAAGGTACTTACCGACGATAAGGAATGAACCGGCATGGGCATCCCCGTCCGCGTCGCGGTCATCGCGGTGGCGGGCGGGGTCGCGGCCGGGTCCGTCATCGCCTTCTCAGCCGCCTGGCTGCGCACCGCGCCGCCGGACGTCGGGAACGTCGCTCATGCCGTCGCCCGTTCCGCGGCGCGCGGGCTCCGGCCTTCACCGTCGCCGGCCCCCTCGGCCACACCGCCCGTCCGGGTCACCGGCGCCCCGGCCGGGGTGCAGGCCAAGGCCGCCGTGCTCGCCGACGCCGGCACCGGCACGGTGCTGTGGAGCCGCGGCCTGGACACCGAGCTGCCGATCGGCAGCATCACGAAGGTGATGACCGCGCTGGTGGTGATCCGTGCCGGGGACCTGAACCGGGAGATCCGGGTGCCCGGTGCCGTCATCGGCTACGTCTCCAAGTACGGAGGAGAGAGCGCGGGCCTGTATCCCGGCGACGTGCTCACGGCACAGGAACTGCTCGAGGCGCTGCTCATTCCCTCCGGGTGCGACGCCGCCTACACCCTGGCCACCGCCTACGGCCCGGGCATGACCGCGTTCCTGGCCAAGATGAACGCCACCGCACGGCAGCTCGGCATGCTGCATACCTACTTCACGAGCCCGGACGGGCTGCCGTATCCCACCGAGTACTCCACCTACTCCACCCCGGCCGACCTGCTGACGCTGGGCCTGGCCGCGATGAAGTCGGCGGTGTTCCGCTCGATCGTGGCGCAGCCGTTCTACCAGCTGCCCAAGGGCCCGGGTCACCACGCCTACTGGTGGGACAACACCAACGACCTGATCGGCAGCTACCCGGGAGCCAACGGGATCAAGACCGGCTACACCAACGCCGCCCTGCACTGCCTGCTGTTCTCCGCCTCGCGCGGCGGACTCGACCTGATCGGTGTCGTCCTCGGCAGCCCGGCCACCAGCCCCGACGCCGGCGCCGAGGCCGCCGCCAAGGTCCTCAACTGGGGTTTCAGCCTGCCGCGGACCTAGGGAGGCCGGCTTTCCGGCGCTCCCCGCGGGCCAGGTGCGGCCCGCTGGACGGCCGTGCCGCTAGCGAGGCGCTAGCCGCGCGTTACCGCCCCGGGACCGCTTTGCGGTGCAATCTCCTGCGCGGGGCCGGTCCCGGCCATCGCTCCGCGGGGCCGGCCCCGTCCCGCAGGCTGCCGCGCGGCACCGCCGGGATGCGCAGGGCGGCGCGCCGAGCCCCTGCCCGTCCACGCCGCCGGGCCGCGGCGGCGCGGTGCGCCCAGGCGGTGCGCCAGCACTGGCCGGCACAACTCGGGAATGCCATTCTTGGGGCATTTCATGATGACGGCGGCCCCGCGCGGCAGTATGACAAACCAAGGGCAGCCGGGCCGAAGGGAGAGTCTATGAAGACCAGGGCAGCGGTCCTTCGCGATGTCGGCAGGGAATGGGAGGTCATCGAGCTCGACCTCGACCCGCCCAAGGCGGGCGAGGTGCTCGTGCGGTTCGTGGCCTCCGGCCTGTGCCACTCAGACGACCACCTGCGGACCGGCGACATCCCGGTCAGGTACCCCATCGTGGGCGGCCACGAGGGTGCCGGGATCGTGGAAGAGGTGGGCGCGGGCGTCACCAGGCTGAAGCCCGGCGATCACATCGTCTGCTCGTTCCTCCCGGCGTGCGGCCACTGCCGGTTCTGCGCCCGCGGCCAGACCAACCTGTGCGACCTCGGCGCGCTGCTCGTAGACAACTGCCTGCCCGACGGCACGTTCCGGTTCCACGCCGGGGGCGAGGACTTCGGCCAGATGTGCCTGCTGGGCACGTTCTCCCAGTGGGCGACGCTGTCCGAGCACTCGTGCATCAAGGTGGACGACGACCTGCCGCTGGAGACCGTGGTCCTGGTCGGCTGCGGCGTGCCGACCGGCTTCGGCACCTCGGTCAACCTCGGCGGCGTGCGGCCGGGCGACACGGTGGTCATCTACGGCATCGGCGGCGTCGGCATCAACGCGGTGCAGGGCGCTTCGATCGCCGGAGCGATCAACGTCATCGCGGTGGACCCGCTGGCCAACAAGCGCGAGATCGCCGAGTCGCTCGGCGCCACGCACAGCGCGGCGGACGCGGAGCAGGCCCAGCAACTGATCACCGAGCTCACCCGCGGCGTGGGCGCCGACCATGCCCTGATCACCGTCGGCGTGGTCACCGACGACGTCATCGACGCGGCCTTCGCGGCCATCCGCAAGCGCGGCACCGTGGTGGTGACTGGGCTGGCCGGGCCCGGGCAGAAGAACATCCACCTGTCCAGCTTCGAGCTCACCCTGTTCCAGAAGCGGATCGAGGGCGCGCTGTTCGGCGGGGGGAACCCGTTCGACGACATCCCGCTGATGCTCGACC
>JASHPR010000167.1 GCA_030038015.1 Streptosporangiaceae bacterium | reverse complement strand
TCGCCGACGTGCAGCGGCACCGGCTCCCGCCAGGTGATCCTGGCGACCCTCCCGCTGAGCAGGCGGACCCTGGCGACCGCCCGCGCGGCCCCGGCGTGCAGCGTCGCCGTCCGCGGCAGCGGCGGTGCGGGGCCAGGGCCGCCCGGCAGGCCCAGCCGCACGTCGATGACGTCGGTCAGCGTCCACCGGCCCGGCTGGACCAGGGCCATGCCCCTGCCGACCCGCTCGTGGCTGATTCCGCGCAGCGTGACCGACGCCCTGGCCGGGCCGCTCAGCTCGGTCACCGCCGCGCCGTGTGCCTGGATACCCTGCACCCGCACCGGCCGCATGGCCGGCGTCACGACCAGTTCATCCCCGACGCGCACGGTGCCGGCGGGCAGGGTCCCGGTCACCCCGGTGCCGCCGTCGACGCCGAAGACACGGTCCACCCACAGCCGCACCGGAGCGGCCGGGTCCGCCGCAAGGCGGCTGCCGGCCAGCCGGGCCAGGGCACCCGTGAGCGCCGCCAGGCCCTGCCCGGTGACCGCGCTCACGGCGATGGCCTCGACGTCACCGAGGCCGGAGGCAGCGATCGCCTGGCTGGCCTGGGACAGCGCGGGACCCGGGTCGGCGAGGTCGGCTCGCGTGACGGCCAGCAGCCCGCGGCGGATCCCCAGCGCGTCGATGACCGCGAGGTGCTCGGCGGACTGCGCTCTCCAGCCTTCATCGGCGGCCACCACGAACAGCACGGCGGGGACCGCCGCCACTCCGGCGATCATGTTCGGCACGGCACGCTCATGGCCGGGTACGTCGATGATGGCCAGCCGGTCCCCTGACGCCAGGGTCAGCCAGGCGATTCCCAGCCCGGCGCCTGGCCCGCGGGCGTGCTCCTCCTCCCCGCGGCCAGGGTCCATCCCGGTGAGCGCCCGCACCAGGGTTGACTTGCCGTGATCGGCGTGCCCGGCTGTCGCTATGACCTGCATGCCAGCCACGACCGCGACCATACTCGCCGGATGCGGGTGCCAGGCGCTCGCTTGGAGGGGAGTATTCGCGCATTTACCAGCGCTTTGCATAATGGGGCACCCGCCGGGTACCCATGTTGTGCGAGTCTTAATCCTCCGATTACGGAGGGAGTGAGCGCTATGGCTGGCGTGGCACGAATTCCGCGCAGTCGCGGCGGTGTCAGCGGGGTACTGCTGATCGTACTGGGAGCCTGGGGCGGGCTGGCGCCATTCGTCGGACCCTATTTCCACTTCGCCTACACGCCGGACAGGGCGTGGGCATACACCTCCGGCCGGCTGTGGCTGTCGGCCGTCCCGGGCGCGGCTGCGGTGCTCGGCGGCCTGCTGGCGGCCGCTACCGGGCATCGCGCGGTCGCCAGCTTCGGGGCGTTCATCGCCGCTGCGGGCGGGGCCTGGTTCATCGTGGGCGGTGCCGTTACCGGGCTGGTGGCCAAGAGCTCGATCAGCCCCGGGTCGCCGCTGACCGGCCCGCTGGGGCCGATGAGTTCCGCGACGCGGGTGTTCCTGGAGAATCTCGGCTTTTTCACCGGCACCGGCGTGCTGATCCTGTTCCTCGGCGCCCTGGCGCTCGGCCGGTTCTCGGTCGTCGGGGTCAAGGACGCGGCGCTGGCCCAGGAGATGCTCCCGGGGGTCCCGGAGGCGTACCCAGGCGGGCTTGGCCAGCCTCCCGGGGCCGTCGGCTACCCGGCCACGACCGGCCAGTTCCCGGCGCAGGGCAGCGGCCAGTACCCGCCGGAGCAGGCCGGGCCATCGACCGAGCAGTACCCGGCTCCATCGACTGAGCAGTACCCGACCCCATCGACCGAGCAGTACCCGACCACCACCGGCCCCTTCGGGACGCCGCCCCCGGATACCGGCCCGGCGCAGGGCCCCGGCTGACGCTGGCCGCGCGCCGTCAGGGCCGTGCGGGCGGGCTGCCTCAATCCCCGGGATATCCGCGGCGGCCCGCGCCCTAGCGGATGACGAGCACGCTGTCGCCGCGGGGGACCAGCTCCCCGACCACCGGTGCGCCGGGCAGCTCCCCGGCCACCAGCAGCCCGCCCGACGTCTGCGCGTCCGCCAGCAGCAGCAGGTCGTCCTCGCCCACGGTCCCGGCGTCGGTGTGCGGGAGCACCCACTCCAGGTTCCGCCGGCTCCCGCCGGGCATGTACCCGGCCTGCGCAGCCGCCCGGGCGCCCTCGATCAGCGGTACCGCGGCGTGGTCCACCACGGCGGTGACCCCGCTGGCCCTGGCCAGCTTGTACAGGTGGCCCAGCAGGCCGAAGCCGGTGACGTCGGTGGCGCAGTCGATCCCGGCACGCAGGGCCAGCCTGCTCGCGTCGGCGTTCAGGGTGGTCATCACCTCCACCGCCGCGGCGCTGACCTGGCCGGTCGCCTTGTGCCAGGCGTTGAGCACGCCGACGCCGATCGGCTTGGTCAGGCTGAGCGGCAGGCCGGGCCGCCCGGCGTCGATCCGCAGCATCCGGTCCGGGTCGACGGTGCCGGTGACCGCCATGCCGTATTTCGGCTCGGGATCGTCGATGCTGTGCCCGCCCGCCACGTGGCAGCCCGCGGCGCGCCCCACGTCCATGCCGCCCCGCAGCACCTCGGCCGCCAGCTCGTACGGCAGCTTGTCCCGCGGCCAGCCGAGCAGGTTCAGGGCCACCAGCGGCTGGCCGCCCATCGCGTAGACGTCGGACAGCGCGTTGGTGGCGGCGATCCGCCCGAACGTGTACGCGTCGTCCACGACCGGGGTGAAGAAGTCGGCCGTCACCACGATCGCCAGGGACGGGCCGATCCGCACCACGGCGCCGTCGTCGCCATGCTCCACCCCCACCAGCAGGTCGGCCCCTGGGCTCTCCGGCACGAGCCGGGCGATCGTCTCCTCGAGCTCGCCCGGGGGGATCTTGCACGCACAGCCGCCGCCGTGCGCGAACTGGGTGAGGCGGACGGCGCGAGGATCGGTCACGCGGTCCAATGTAGCGGGCGGCCGGGCCGATGGCCGGCGCGTGCAGCGCACCGGTAACGTCGGCTCCGGAGGCGTCCGGGTGCCTGGTGGCCCCCCCGGTCTTCAAAACCGGTGGGCGGCGTGACGCGTCGCCGGCGGGTTCGATTCCCGTCCGCCTCCGCTATCGCCGCGCCTGGTCGGTCTCCATCGTCCGGATGGACCGCAGCGCCTCCAGCAGTTCGGCCGGGGTCGCGGCCACGATGTAGCGGCGGTGCCGGCCGTCCGCGGACTGCCAGTAAGCGCCGCACAGGGCGAGCCCGGCGGGGCGGACGGTGATCTGCCAGCCGGGGAACTCGCGCGCCAGGGCCGCCAGCGGGCCGGGGTCGCTGGTCACAGCGTCGGTTCGGGCTGGTGGCCGTACGAGCCGTCGCCGAGCTGCGCCACCTGGTCCCGCAGCGAGCAGGCCACGGTCATGACGTCGCGCGGGTCGCGCTCGATGTCCCGGTCGGCGAGGATCCTCCGCACGGCCAGCAGGACCAGCCGGGCGCGGTCCCGGTAGATCCGCAGGTACGTCAGCTCGTCGCGGGTGGTGGCCGGGGCCGGCAGCGCCAGCGCGCCGGCGATCGCGTGCGCCAGCTCGCGCAGCGGGGTCGAGTTCGGCGGGACGTCGCGC
>JASHPR010000166.1 GCA_030038015.1 Streptosporangiaceae bacterium | reverse complement strand
GGCGGTCAGGGGTTATGGGGGCGGTCAGGGGGTCATGCAGGCGGTCAGGGGGTCATGCAGGCGGTCAGGGGGTCATGCACGGTCAGGGGGTCATGCAGGCGTGGTCAGGGGGTCATGCAGGCGGTCAGGGGGTCATGGCGGCGGCAGGCGGCGGAACGTCAGCCGGCCGCGAAGTAGCCGGCCGCCGAGCGCCGGTGGTTACGCAGTGCGGTCACGTTCGCCTTGCCGGCGCAATGCCTGGCGCAGTAACGGCTGGGCCGGGCGGCGCTGGCCTCGATGAAAGCCGCGCGGCAATCGGGGACCGCGCAGATACCGAAGTGGCTCATGCCGTACTGCGCCGCGACCGTTGCCACGCTGCCGATCGCGGCGGCCGCGTACCTGTCCGCCAGTGATCCGTTGTCATCGAGGTGCAGGTGCCAGCGGGAGCGGTCGTGGCGCACCAGCACCGGGCGGACGGGATACTGGATCAGCAGCGCGTTCAGCAGTTCTGCCGCCGCGGAATGATCGCGCTGCGCCGCCGTGGCAAAGACCTCGGTCAGTTCCGTCCGGAGCACCCGGAGCGCATCGAGGTCGTGATGGGTCCACGGCCCGCGCACGTGCGGGTAATGGGCCACGAACGCGCGGAAAGCATCGGTGGTGCCGAGTTGGTCGGTCTCGCTGTCGATACCTGCGGCCGAATTCACGAGACGCAGCGCCAGCTCGGCATAGGACGTGAGATCCACTGAGGTCCTTAGCTGCGGGATGATTTTCAGGCGCGGCCCCGCCGAAAGTATGGCACAACCGCGTCCGGGCCGCCGTCGCCTTTCAGGTACATATCAGACACGAAGCGTCGTGATCGGGTGACACGTCCGTGTCGCGTCTGGGCACGCCGAAGCACTAGTGTCCCGTTCATGTTTGCTGTCACCGCGGCGCGCATCGACGCCGAAGATCCCCTGTCCGGGCTGGAGGCCGGAGACCACGCGGAGCCGGTCCCCCCGGACGGATGGACCACCGTCACGGTCAAGGCGGCGGCGCTCAACCACCACGACGTGTGGACCCTGCGCGGCGTGGGGATCTCGCCGGACCGGCTGCCGATCGTGCTCGGCTGCGACGCCGCGGGGCTTGACCCCGACGGCAGCGAGGTCGTGGTGCACGCGGTGATCTCCGGCGGCGAGTACGCGGACGAGACCCTGGATCCGTCGCGGTCGCTGCTGTCCGAGCGGTACGACGGGACGTTCGCGGAGCGGGTCGCCGTGCCGCGGCGCAACCTGGTGCCCAAGCCGCCCGCGCTGTCCTTCACCGAGGCCGCGTGCCTGCCGACGGCCTACCTGACGGCCTACCGCATGCTGTTCACGAGGTCGGGCGTGGCGCCCGGCGCCACGGTCCTGGTCCAGGGGGCCGGCGGGGGCGTCGCCACGGCGCTCATCCTGCTCGGCCGGGCGGCCGGCTACCGGATCTGGGTGACCAGCCGCAGCGAGGAGAAGCGGGAACGCGCGGTCAAGCTCGGTGCCGACCAGGCGTTCCCCGCCGGGGCCCGGCTGCCCGAGCGGGTGGACGCGGTCATGGAGACCGTGGGCGAGGCCACCTGGGCCCACTCGCTGCGGGCGCTCAAGCCCGGCGGCAGGATCGTGATCTCCGGCGCGACCAGCGGCTCGGGGCCGCCCGCCGACCTGAGCCGGGTGTTCTTCCTGCAGCTGTCGGTGGTCGGCTCGACCATGGGCACCAGGGACGAGCTGGCCCGGCTGCTGCGGTTCTGCGAGCAGACGGGAGTGCGCCCGCTGATCGACCGCACCCTGCCGCTCGCCGGCGCCAGGGACGGCCTGGCCGCCATGATCTCCGGGGAGCTCTTCGGCAAGGTCGTGCTCACGGTGTAGCCAGGCCGGCCGTGCCGGTCACGAGTCGGCGGGCGCGTCCCGTTCAGGCTGGTCTTTGCCGTCCTCAGCCCGGGCCCCGGGCGGGGCGTCGCCGCCGCGGAACACCTCGTCCTTGATCCTGGCCAGCGTGTCCTCGAGGATCGAGCGCAGGTCGCCGAGCGCGTTCTCGCCCACGGACTCGGTGTTCCACGCGGCCTTGCGCAGCTCCCGGGCGAAGTCGACGGCGAGCCGTTCCAGGTCGCGGAACATGCCGGTGTCCAGGCCCGGGCCGCCGGGCCAGCCGCGGCCACCCTGGCCCCAGGGGCGCTCCCGCCAGCCGGTCCAGCCCGGCCACTGCGATGAGGCCCAGTCGGCCCAGTCCCGCCGCTGCCCGCCGCGGCCCGGGGTGGGCCCGGCGTGCTGCCGGCCTTGCCGCGCCTCGTCCCTGGCCCGCCTGGCGCTCTCCCTGACCTCGTCCCGGGCCCGCCTGGCCCGCTCCCTGGGGTCCTCTTCCCGCTCCGGGCTCTGGCTGCGGACGTCCCTGGCCGCCCAGGTGAGCTCCTCGCGCAGGTTGCGCACGGTCTCCCTGACGTCCTCGGTCACCTCACGGGCGATGTCCCGCACCGACCGGGTGATCTCCTCCTCGAGCTCGGCCAGGTCGTCGAGGCGCGCGTTGATCTCCTCGCGCCCCTTGTCGGTGATCCGGTACACCTTCTTGCCGTCCACCTCGTCGTGGGTGACCAGGCCCTCCTCCTCCAGCCTGGCCAGCCGCGGGTAGATGGTCCCCGGCGAGGGGGCGTAGACGCCGAGGAACCGGTCCTGCAGCAGCCTGATCACCTCGTAGCCGTGCCGGGGCGCCTCGTCGAGCAGCTTGAGCAGGTAGAGACGGAGCCCGCCGTGCCGGAAGACTGGGCTCACTTCTCGTCACCTTGCCCTGTCGGAGTACTCATCGGATTTTCCTGAACGTTACGCCTGGCGGCTGGTGGCGCCGCGGAGGCCGGCGGCTCGCCGCGGGCCAGCAGCGCCACGTCGCCGGTCATGCTGGTCAGGCTGAGGCTCGCCGAGCCCGAGCCGAGCGTTCCGCTCGCCGTCGCCGGCCCGGGGCCCGGCGCGGGGCTGATCTGCTCGAAGCTGCTGCGCAGGCGGCCTGACGTGGACCGCAGGTTCACCCGGGCGCTGACGGCGGCGGGGACGCGGACCGCGACGTCGCCGGAGACGGTGGTCACCTTGAGCCCGCCGCCGTCGCAGACCTCGACGTCGGCCGTGACCTGCCCGCTGACGGTCCTGGCCGCAAGCTGCCTGACCGTGCCGCCGGCCAGGGTCAGGCCGCCGGACACCGAGCTGAACACGATCTCGCCGTCGACGCCGCGCGCCTCGAGGTCGCCGGACACGGTCTTGCCGTCCACGCTGCCGGTCACGCCATCAAGCGTGATGTCTCCCGATCCGCTTTTGGCGGAAATACTCGCGGAGATTCCGGACACGATAGCGCTCGCGGTGACCACGCTGACCTGCGCCGGGCAGCCGCGGGGCACGGTGATCGTGACGTCGGCCGAGTGCCGCCGCGGGCGGAGCCAGCCGCGCAGCCCCCCGGGCTGCAGGTCCTCGTAGGTGATCGTCAGGATCCCGGCCTCATGCGTCACCAGCAGCGGCGGCCCAAGGATGCCGGCGACATCGAGCGACGGCGGGTCCTGGCTGCCCAGGATGGCGACCGATCCCGAGATCACCCGGACCCTGAGCGCCGCGATGTCGGGCAGGCCGAGGGTCCTGGGGGAGTCGATGATCCAGCGGGGCATCGCCGTCCTGCCTCCCTTCCGGGCGCGCCGTGACCCTGCATACATACGATATATCGTGTCCGTCAGTGCTCCGGGACGCCGCGGGCCCGGCCAGCGCCCCGGCGCTACTCCCCGGAGCCGTCTGGGCCGGCATCCAGGCCGTTCCCGCCGCCGGCGTCATCGAAGTCGTCGTCGTCAAGCCGCGCCAGCCAGCTTGCCAGCCGGTCGACCGGGGTTTCCGCCTCGGGGTGCAGGTCGATGAACTCGCGCAGCCGCCCGGCCAGCCAGCCCAGGGTGACCTGCTCCTCCCCGCGCCGCTCCTCGAGCTCCTCGAGCCCGCGGTCTGTGAAGTACATCTGCCAGCCCTGCTAGCCCGCCGCCGGCAGCGCCGCCGCGATCAGGCGGGCGTGCTCCTCGGCGTGGGCCTTGGCCGAGCCTCCCGCGGGCGCCGAGGACGCCGGGAGCGACACCGCCTGCACCGGCCGGCCGAGGAGCCCGGGCAGCCGCAGCGCCATGTAGGGCCAGGCCCCCATGTTGGCCGGCTCCTCCTGCACCCATGTCACCTCCCCGGCGGCGGGGTACTTCGCCACCTCGGCGGCGATCTCGGTGCCGGGCAGCGGGTACAGCCGCTCGGCGCGGATGACCGAGGTGTCGGTGATGCCGGCGGCCCGCCGCCGTTCCGCCAGGTCGTAGTAGACCTTGCCGGCGCAGAGCAGCACCCGCCGCACCGCCGCGCCGTCGAGCTGCCCGGTCTCGCCGATCACCGGCCGGAACGAGCCGCTGGTGAAGTCCGCCACCGCCGAGCTGGCCGCCTTCAGCCGGAGCATGGACTTCGGCGTGGCCACGATCAGCGGCTTGATCCGCGTGGACAGGGCCTGCCAGCGGAGCAGGTGGAAGTAGTTCGCCGGGGTGCTCGGCACCGCGACCGTCATGTTGTCCTGCGCGCACAGCGCGAGGAAGCGCTCGATCCGGGCCGAGGAATGGTCGGGGCCCTGCCCCTCGTACCCGTGCGGCAGCAGCAGCACCACGCCGGAGCGCTGGCCCCACTTCTGCTCGCCGGAGCTGATGAACTCGTCGATGATCGTCTGGGCGCCGTTGACGAAGTCGCCGAACTGGGCCTCCCAGCACACCAGCGCGTCCGGCCGGGCCACCGAGTAGCCATACTCGAAGCCGACCGCGGCGAACTCCGACAGCAGCGAGTCGTAGGCGTGGAACCGCGCGGTGGGCGAGTTGAACGTGCGCAGCGGCGTGTACTCCGCGCCGGTGTGCCGGTCCACGAGCACCGCATGGCGCTGGCCGAACGTGCCCCGCCTGGTGTCCTGGCCGACCAGGCGCACCGTGTGGCCGTCGATGAGCACGCTGCCGAACGCGAGCAGCTCGCCGGTGGCCCAGTCGATCTCGTCCTGCTCGATCATGACCGCGCGCCGGTGCAGCTGGGGCTGCAGCCTCGGGTGCGGCGTGAAGCCGTCGGGCAGGTTGAGCTGGGTGTCGATGATGCGCTTGATGACCTCCTGACAGATCGCCGTCGGCGTGGCGTCGTGGCTGACCGGCTCGGCGTCCCCCGGCTGCGGCCTGACCACCGCGCCCGGCTCGGCCGGCCGTCCTGCCGCGTCCCTGGTCTCGGTGAACGCGCGCTCGAGTTCCTGCTGGTAGTCGCGCAGCGCCTGCTCGGCCTCCTCCAGCGTGATGTCGCCGCGCCCGATCAGGGACTCGGTGTAGAGCTTGCGCACCGACCGCTTGGCGTCGATCAGGTCGTACATCAGCGGCTGGGTGAACGAGGGGTTGTCCGCCTCGTTGTGGCCCCGCCGCCGGTAGCAGATCATGTCGATGACGACGTCTTTCCTGAACTCCTGGCGGTAGGCGAAGGCGAGCCTGCCCACCCGGACCACGGCCTCGGGGTCGTCGCCGTTGACGTGGAAGATCGGCGCCTGGATCATGCGGGCCACGTCCGTGGAGTACACGCTCGACCGCGAGTACTCCGGCGCGGTGGTGAAGCCGACCTGGTTGTTCACCACGATGTGCACGGTGCCGCCGGTCCGGTAGCCGCGGAGCTGGGACAGCTCGAGGGTCTCGGCCACCACGCCCTGGCCGGCGAACGCCGCGTCGCCGTGGATCAGCACCGGCAGCACGGTGAACCCGGGCTCGCCCATGTCGATCACGTCCTGCTTGGCCCGGACCACGCCCTCGAGCACGGGGTCGACCGCCTCCAGGTGACTCGGGTTCGCCACCAGCGAGGTCTTGATCGACGAGCCGTCACCCGGCGTGTACTTGCCCTCGGCGCCGAGGTGGTACTTGACGTCGCCGGACCCGTGGATGCTGGCCGGGTCCAGGTTCCCCTCGAACTCCTGGAAGATCTGCGCGTAGGACTTGCCCACGATGTTCGCGAGCACGTTGAGCCGGCCGCGGTGGGTCATGCCGAGCACGGCCTCGTCCAGCCGCTGGTGGGCGGCCTCGGTGAGCACGGCGTCCAGCAGCGGGATCAGCGCCTCGGCGCCCTCGAGCGAGAACCGGCGCTGCCCGACGAACTTCGTCTGCAGGAACATCTCAAACGCCTCGGCGACGTTCAGCCGGGACAGGATGCGGACCTGCTCGTCGTGCTCGGCCCTGGGGTGCGGCCGCTCGACCCGTGCCTGGATCCAGGCCCGCTCCTCGGGGTTCTGGATGTGCATGTACTCGATGCCGACCGTGCGGCAGTAGGAGTCCCGCAGCACGCCCAGGATCTCCCGCAGGTTCATCAGCGGCTTGCCGCCGAAACCGCCGGTGGCGAACTCGCGCTCCAGGTCCCAGAGGGTCAGCCCGTGCTGGTTGATGTCCAGATCGGGATGCTTGCGCTGCTTGTACTCCAGCGGGTCGGTGTCGGCCATGAGGTGGCCGCGCACCCGGTAGGCGTGGATCAGCTCGTACACCCGCGCGGCCTTGCTGATGTCGTCCTCGTGCCCGGCCGCGATGTCCTGCACCCACCGGACGGGCTCGTAAGGGATCCGCAGCGACTGGAACACGTCGTCGTAGAAGCCCTGCTCGCCGAGCAGCAGCCCGTGAATGATCCGGAGGAACTCGCCGGACTGCGCGCCCTGGATGATCCGGTGGTCATAGGTCGACGTGAGCGTGACGGTCTTGCTGATCGCCAGCCTGGCGATGGTCTCCCCGGATGCGCCCTGGTAGGCGGCCGGGTACTCCATCGCGCCCACGCCGACGATGCACCCCTGCCCGGCCATCAGCCGCGGCACGGAGTGCTCGGTGCCGATCGTGCCGGGGTTGGTGAGGCTGATCGTCGTGCCGGCGAAGTCCTCGACCGCGAGCTTGCCGGCGCGCGCCTTGCGGATCACGTCCTCGTACGCCATCCAGAACTGGCGGAAGTCCATCGCCTCGGCGGCCTTGATGCTCGGCACGAGCAGCTGCCGCGAGCCGTCGCCCCTGGGCACGTCGATGGCGAGGCCGAGGTTGACGTGCTCGGGCTGGACCAGCACCGGCTTGCCGTCTTCTTCGGCGTAGGAGTAGTTCATCTCCGGTGCCCAGGCCAGCGCCCGGACCATCGCGTAGCCGATGAGGTGGGTGAACGAGACCTTGCCGCCGCGTCCCCGGCCGAGGTGATTGTTGATCACTATCCGGTTGTCGACCAGGAGCTTGGCCGGGATGCCGCGCACGCTCGTCGCCGTGGGCACGGTGAGGCTGGCCGCCATGTTCGCGGCGGTGCGGGCGGCCGCACCGCGCAGCCGGACCTCGGTCACGTGCTGCGCGTCCGGCGGCGGGGCGGCCGGCCTGGCCGCGGGCGGCGGGGTCGGCG
>JASHPR010000165.1 GCA_030038015.1 Streptosporangiaceae bacterium | reverse complement strand
CGGCAGCCGCCGGCCCTGCCGGGCGCCGGCGGCTCGCCCGCGGGTTGCGCCACCGCGCACGGAGGCGACGGCCCGCGGTGCACCAGGCCGCTAATCCTTCAAGATAAGACCGTATCAGATCGTCTTGTATTAAACTATCTGCTTCCGGGCTTAGATGGCCGGCGGCCCGTGCCATACGGGGTGGGGGACTCCGCGCTGTTCCTACAGGAACAGCGCGGACGCCACCACGCTGAATAACCCGGGGGCGAGATGCCTCTGCGCGGCCAGGGGGTGAGATGCTCTGGGCGGCTGCGGATTCCGGTAGAGTGCGGCAAATGGACGGGCCTGCCCGGGTAACCGGGCCTGTCGCAGGGCAGCCGGGGATCATCATGGCGGCCTTCGATCTCCGCCAGTTCGGCTACACCCTGGAAGAGTTCTTCCTCGAGGGCACCGCGACCTGCTACGAGCCGGCGGGGCCGGCCGGAGCCGACGGCTACTGGGAGGTCACGCCGTCGGGCTTGGCGCCGTTCGTCACCCGGCTCGTGGTGTGCAGGCCGGCCGACCCCGCCGCGTTCGCCGGCACGGTGATCCTGGAATGGCTCAACGTCAGCGCGGGGTTCGACGCGCCCGCCTACTGGATGCTGACCCACCGGCACATCATGCGGTCGGGCTGGGCCTGGGTTGGGGTGTCGGCGCAGCGGCGCGGTGTCGAGGGCGGCGGCGGCATCTTCGATAGCGCCGACGAGGGGGGAGAGCAGCCCGCGCCCGAGTCACAGCGGGTCATGGCGCTGCCCGCGCTCAAGGAGGGCGACCCGGCGCGGTACGGGGGGCTGAGCCACCCCGGGGACGCGTTCTGCTTCGACATCTTCGCGCAGGCCGCACGCGCGGCCCGGTCCGGCGGGATCCTGGGGCCGCTGACGCCCGACTGCCTGCTCGCGGCTGGCGAGTCCCAGTCAGCGATCCACCTGGTCACCTACGTCAACGCGGTCGCGCCGACGGTGCCGGCCGAGGCCGCCTGTGACGGCTACCTGATCGGGAGCCGCGCCGGGCGCGCGGCCCCGCTCTCCGGGTGGGACGGCCGGATCCGTACCGGCGGGCCCGACGGCGTGCGGGTGCGCACCGACGGCCGCGCGCCCGTGCTGACCGTGCAGACGGAGACCGACGTGACCGGCGTGCTGGCCGGGGTGACCGCACGGCAGCCGGGCAGCACCCGGTTCCGGTGGTGGGAGATCGCCGGCGCCTCGCACGCCGACACCTACCTGCTGAGCGCCAGCTTCACCGACTCCGGGGACCTGCCGCCCGCCGAGCTCGCCCGGCTGATGGCCCCGACGGCCGAGCCGCTCGGGGTTCCGTGCCCGGTGCCGGTGAACTCCGGCCCGCAGCATCACTACGTCGCGCAAGCGGCGATCGCGCACCTGGACCGGTGGGCGCGGGGCGGGGCGCCGCCGCCGCGCTCGCCCCTGCTCGAGGTTGACCCGGACGACCACATGCGGCTGGTCACGGACGACTCCGGCATCGCGAAGGGCGGCATCAGGACGGGCTGGGTGGACGTGCCGGTGGCCACGCTCTCCGGGCTCGGGCCGGAGGGTGCACCCGGGCTCGCCGTCCTGCTCGGCGTGACGCGCCCGTTCGGCGAGGCCGAGCTCGCCCGCCGCTACCCCGGCGGCCGGGACGAGTACGCCGCGGCGTTCGGCGAGGCGACCTCCCGGGCCGTGGCCGCCGGCTTCCTCCTGGCCGAGGACGCCGACGAGGCCGTCGCCCTCGCGGTCGCTGCCTATCCTGCGTAGTGCCCGGCGGGATTCCGCCCCCGCCCCCGCCGCCTGCCCTGCGTGGTGCCCGGCGTCCCCGCCACCGCCGCCTGCCCTGCGTGGTGCCCGGCGAAGGCCTGGAGGTGTGCCGGCGGGCCAGGCTGCCAGCGATCATGTAAGGGTTAACCACAGGTGAACCGGTGTCTTCACTGGCGGCCGCCTCGGACATAGGATCGCGCTAATCCGGCCCCATGTGGGCGGGTTGGCCGGAGCGGGTCGGGTCGGTCGCTGACTTTCAAGGAGGCGAGCCGTTGAGCAGCAGCCAGGCCAGGCCGGCCGCCGCTGGAGCATCAACGCGGGAGGAGTTTTCCAGCGCGGCGGTCGCCGTTCGCCCCATGATCGAGCAGCCGAACGCGTTCACCAGGCGCTTCGACTTCTGGGACTCGAGCTACGAGTGGCGGCGGATCTTCTCGGAGCTGCTGGGCACCTTCTTCCTTGTGCTCGTCGCCGCGGGCGGCGCGATGGTGAACGCGCGGTTCGGCGGCCACCTCATCTCGCGCACCGCACTCGTGGTAGCACCGGCGCTGATGGTGATGGCGATCATCCTGTTCATGGGCGCCGTGTCCGGTGCGCACCTCAACCCCGCGGTCAGCTTCGCGTTCGCGCTGCGCGGCGACTTTCCCTGGCGGCGGGTTACCTGGTACGTGGTTGCCCAGTTCGCCGGGGCGGTGGCAGCCACGCTGCTGCTGTGGGCGCTGATCGGCCGGCACGGCTCCGCCGGGCTCACCCTGCCAGGCAAGGGCATCTCCACGGTGACCGCGATGCTCTGGGAGATGGTGCTGACCGTCGGCCTGGTCAGCACGATCCTCGGCACCGCGTCGGGCGCGCAGCAGGTAGGGGCGTTCGCGGCGATCGGGGTTGGCAGCTACATCGCGCTGGCCGGCCTGTGGGGGTCGCCGGTCAGCGGAGCGTCGATGAACCCGGCGCGGTCCCTCGGCCCCGCCCTGGTGCTCGGCGACTGGACGTCCTGGTGGGCCTACCTGGTGGGGCCGGTGGCGGGCGCAATAATCGCGGTCGGCTTCGCGGTCATCCTGCGCGGCCCGGGCGGCGGGCTGCTCAGCCAGCGGGCCGCGCAGGGCACCCTGGGGTCGCTGTGGCTTCCGACGCGCGGGGGTGTGCCGAAGGCCGCACCGGGTGACCCGTCCTCCCGCGCCCGCGGCCCGCGGCGGGACGGGGCGGATCGCAGCGGTGC
>JASHPR010000164.1 GCA_030038015.1 Streptosporangiaceae bacterium | reverse complement strand
CCGCCCGGCCAGCAGCCGGCCGCCGTCGCCGGCCAGCCCGACGAGCAGCCCCCGGGCCGAGCCGTCCTCGCCGGTGAGCGCGTCCAGCGCGACGGCGCGGGTGAGCACCTGAACCGGGCTGGCGAGCAGCGCAGCCCGGAGCGCCCGGTGCACCTCCGCGCCCGCCGCGTCACCCCCGGCGTGCACGATCCGGCTGCGGGTGTGCCCGCCCTCCAGGTGCAGCGGGGTGACCTCGAGCCGCGCGCCCAGCCTGGCCAGGCGGGCGATCTCGCCGGGAGCCTCGGACACCAGCGTCGCCACGGCCGCCGGGTCGCACAGCCCGGCGCCCGCTTCGAGGGTGTCCCGCAGGTGCAGGGCGGCGCTGTCGCCGGGCCCGATCGCGGCGGCCAGGCCACCCTGGGCCAGCGGCGTCGAGCCGCCGCCGAGTTCCTCCTTGGTCACCAGCAGCACCCGGCGGCCGTGGCCCGCCGCGGTCAGGGCGACGCTCATGCCCGCGGCGCCGGACCCCACGACCAGCACGTCGGCGTCCCGTTCCCAATGGGCCTGCGCGGCGGGCAGGCCGCGGATCTGCGCGCTCATTCCCCCGCCGCCGACGGCATGCCGACAGTGATCATGGCCTGCACCGCGCGGCGGGCCCGGGCGGCGATGTCCGCGGGGACGTGCACCTCCTCCACGCCCTCGGCGAGGCAGCGGAGCAGGGCGGCGGGCGTGGTCATCTTCATGAACCGGCACACGGCGTCCGGGTTGACCGGCTCCCAGCGCACCGCGGGGTTGGCCTGGCGCAGCTGGTGCAGCATGCCGGTCTCCGTCGCCACCAGCACGGCAGATGCGGTGGTGGCGCGGGCGGCGTCCAGCATGCCGCCGGTGGACAGCACCCGGGTGCGGCCGGCCGGCAGGTCGCCGGTCCCCGCCTGCCACAGCGCCGCGGTCGAGCATCCGCACTCGGGGTGGATGAACAGCTCCGCCCCGGTGTCGGCGGCCGCCTTGCGGCGCAGGTCGTCCGGGCTGATGCCCGCGTGCACGTGGCACTCGCCGAGCCAGATGCGGATGTTGCCCCTGCCGGTGACGCGCTGGACGTGGGCGCCGAGGAACTGGTCGGGCAGGAACAGGACCTCCTGCTCCGCGGGGAGCGACGCCACGATCTCCGCGGCGTTGGCCGACGTGCAGCACACATCGGCCTCGGCCTTCACCTCGGCGCTGGTGTTCACGTAGGCGACCACGGCGGCCCCGGGGTGCCCGGCCTTCCACTCGCGCAGCTGCTGCGCGGTGATGCTGTCGGCCAGCGAGCAGCCGGCCCGGGAGTCCGGGATCAGGACCGTCCGCTCCGGGGCAAGGATCTTGGCCGTCTCGGCCATGAAGTACACGCCGGCGAACACGATCGTGCTCGCGGAGCTCGCCGCGGCGATCCGGGACAGCGCGAGCGAGTCACCCACATGGTCGGCGACGTCCTGGATCTCAGGGGCCTGGTAGTTGTGGGCCAGGATCACGGCGTCGCGCTCTGCCGCGAGCCGGCGGACCTGCTCCGCCCAGGCCGCGGCCGAGGTGCTGGTCATCGGGCCGCTCCTCTCACCGAGAGGTTTTCGCCTCATAGGCTAAAACTTGTTAAGAGCACAGTATCATGCGAGCGTGATGGACGATCGGGCGCAGGCCGCCGGGGCCGCGGGAACCGCCCCGGCCGCGCGGAACCCCCGCGGCGAGGGGTTCCGGCATGAGGTGCTGGCCGTCGTCCTCCAGGTCCGGCGCCGCGAGCTGCACGTCCTGCTCTGGCAGCGGGGCGCGCCGCCCTACGAGGGGCTGTGGGCGCTGCCGGGGGGGCCGCTCGGCCCGGGCGAGCGGCTCGGCACGTCCGCCGGGCGGCACCTGGCCGCCAAGGTCGACCTCACCGGCATCGCGCACCTCGAGCAGCTGGAAACCCGCAGCGATCCGGCGCGTGACCCGAGGGGGCGGGTCCTGGCCACGGCCTACCTGGCCCTGGTGTCCGCCGGCGCCGAGCCCCGCATCCCGGGCGACACCGCCTGGCACCCGATCGGCAGCCTGCCGCCGACCGCGTTCGACCACGGCTCGATCGTCGGCTCGGCGCGGGAACGGCTGCGGGCCAAGCTCTCGTACACCAACATCGGCTTCGCGCTGGCGCCGGAGACGTTCACCATCGCCCAGCTCCGGGACATCTACGCCGCCTCGCTCGGGCACCCGGTCTCGGCGACCAACCTGCAGCGCATCCTGACCCGCCGGGGGGTGATCGAGGCGACGGCGGCGGCGGTCCCTCCGACCGCGGCCGGCGGCAGGCCCGCCATGCTCTACCGGTTCGCCACCAGGGCCCTGGTGGTCACCAACCCCTTCGCGGCGTTCCGGCCGCCGCCCTCCGCGGGTCAGCAGCCGGAGGAGACGGTGCTGGCCTCCTGCGACCAGTAGCTGGGCAGCGCGCCGTACGGGTTGCCCGACCCGGACAGGTCGGTCACGAACAGGTGCCCGGCCCGGCGCTGCCGGGAAAGGCTGACCGCGCTGGCAAGGTCTGACTCCGGCGTGTCGTAGATGACGTGCGCGAACTGGCTGGGCGAGTACTGGCTCACCCAGCCAGGGACCTGGTCGGAGAGGTACGAGGAGTACGAGCCCTCGAACACCATGACCACGTTCGCTATCGACATGAAGCTCGGGTCCGGGAAGGAGCCGGGATTCAGCCAGACAACGCCACCGGGGATAAGGGACCGGACGTAGCCGGCGAGCGTCTGGTAATAGGAGAACTCTCCCGCCGTTCCCTGGGTGAGGTCGAAGAAGATCCCGTTCACCCCGTACCACGACTTGTACTCGCTGACCTCGGTCTCCACCGAGCTGATCGCCCGCGAGCCATAGACGGTCGACGAATAGCCGAGGACCGTGATGCCCGCGTCCTGCGCCTGCCGCACCAGGTCCTGGAAGTGCGACAGCGGCGAGGTGCCCACCCCGTTGTCCACGTTCAGCAGCATGACCGCGGGGCCGGGCTTGGTGTCGATGGCCTGATCCCAGATGCTGCCCGAGTAGAAATAGGCCGGCACGAAGGTCGACTGGCAGCCGGCCGCCGGCGAGCTGGGCGCCGGCCCCGCTGCCTGCGCGGGGGGCGGCGCAGCCGACGGCGACGGCTTCGCCACGGCCGGCGCCTTGTGGT
>JASHPR010000163.1 GCA_030038015.1 Streptosporangiaceae bacterium | reverse complement strand
CGGGCCAGCAGGACCGGGTTGCGGGGCGCCCCTTCGTAGGCGGCCACGGCCACCCGCGCGCCACCGTGGTAGGCGGAGATCAGGCGCCGCACGGCCTCGGGGCCGACCAGTGGCTGGTCCACGAGCGCGATCACGGCCGCGTCGCAGCTGTCGGGCACCGTGGCCAGCCCGGCCGCGAGCGAGGACCCCATGCCGCTGCGCCAGGCGGGGTTGTGCACGGTCAGCACGCCGGGCAGGTCGACGGCCACCGCCCCGGTGACCACCACGATCGGCGCCGCGCCGCCGTCGCGCAGCAGCGCCACGCCGCGCTGCGCCAGCGGCTCCCCGCCGAACTCGAGCAGCGCCTTCGGCTGCCCGAGCCTGCTCCCCTCCCCGGCAGCGAGCAGGATCCCGGCGACGGGCAACGGCCCGGCCAGCGGTGCGGCGGCTGATGCTGACGCGGCGGGCTGCACACCCGCCAGGCTAGTCCCGGGGCGCCAGCGCGCCGGCCGGGGCAGGCCGGAACGGCCCAGGTCAGGCAGGCTTGGCCCGGCGTTCACCAGCTGGCCGCGTGCTCGCCGGGCGGGCGCCCGGTGACACCGATACGACTGTCCGGTCACCATCGCGACCGAACGAGGCGACCATGCCCGCGACGCCCCCGACCCGGCCCCCGGCTGGAAGACGTCAGCCGTGATGGATGCGGCCCGTGGTCGTGGTGAGCGGCCGGCCGGAGCCGCCCCAGCGGAGCTGGATCAGCTCGGCGGCGATCGCGACCGCGGTCTCCTCGGGCGTCCGCGCGCCCAGGTCGAGCCCGATCGGCGAGCGCAGCCTGGCCAGTTCGTCCTCGGTCAGCCCGGCGTCGCGGAGCCGGGCCAGGCGGTCCTCGTGGGTCCGCCTGCTGCCCATCGCCCCGATGTAGCCGGCCGGCGTGCGCAGCGCCACCTCCAGCAGGGGCACGTCGAACTTGGGGTCGTGGGTGAGCACGCAGATGACCGTGCGCGCATCGACGTTCTGACCGGCCAGGTAGCGGTGCGGCCAGTCGGTGACGACCTCGTCCGCGTCGGGGAAGCGCCTGCGGGTAGCGAAGACCGGCCGGGCGTCGCAGACCGTCACCCGGTAGCCGAGGAACTTGCCTGCCCGCGCGACCGCCGCCGCGAAGTCGATCGCGCCGAAGACCAGCATCCGTGGCGGCGGCGCGAACGACTGGACGAACACCGACAGCTCGTCCCGCCGCCGCTCGCCGTCAGGCCCGTACCTGCGCACGCCGGTCAGGCCCTGGGCGAGCATCCCGCGCGCGTCGTCGTCCACCGCCTGGTCCAGCCGGTCCCCCGACCCCAGCGTGCCCGACGAGCGCCGGAGATCCGGCTGGCAGCCGTCCCCGGGTCCGTCCTCCTGCCCGGCGGGCCCGCCGGCCGGCCCCCAGATCACCCGCCTGGCGCCGACCTGGCCGGGCCCGTCGATGACGGTCGCCACGGCGACCGGCTCATCGGCCCTGACCGCCGCCGCGATGTCGCCCAGCTCGGGGAACGTCTGGCTGCTGACCGGCTCCACGAAGATGTCGATGATTCCGCCGCAGGTCAGCCCCACGGCGAACGCGTCATCATCGGACACGCCGTAGGTCTGCAGCACGGCCTGGCCGCTGTCACGGACCTCGCTGGCGAGCTCGTACACCGCTCCCTCGACGCACCCGCCCGAGACACTGCCCACGGCCTCGCCGTCGGCCGAGACCGCCATCGCGGCCCCGGGCTCGCGCGGCGCGCTGCTGAACGTCCGCACCACGGTGGCCAGGCCGAACGCCTCCCCCGCATCCCACCACTTGACAATCGGATCCAGGATGTCTCGCACGCTCGTCACCTCAGGTCTCGCGCTACTCCCCCAAGGTTATGTTGCCCTGGGAACGGGAAGCGATCCTGCGACCAGGGATGCAACCGCTAAGCCCACCCCCGCGTGCGCCCGCAGCACCGGCGTTTGACATGCTTTCTTAGGTTAGCCTAAGCTCATTCGGCTCGGGGAAGGCTGCCTCACAGGACGGAGATCATGGCGACTCCACGCGACCCGGCCACGGCCGGCACCTGCCGGCTTGCGGCAGCGGCACTGGCCTTGCTCGGGCTCTCCGCTCTGCTCGGCGCGTGCTCCTCCGCGGCGCCGCCCACCTCCCCATCCCCCTTCACAGCGCGGCCTTCCCCCGCAGCGGGGTCATCCGCCGCGAGCTCGTCCGCGGCGACGTCGTCCGCGGCGGTGCGCGCGACCTGCGCCCAGGTGGGCGCCGTGCTCTCGGACGGGCCCGACCCGGTCGCCGACCCTGTCGGCTACGCCGAAGCCCAGATCCTCCCGCTCGGCCAGATCCGCACGCCGGACCCGCAGCTCCGGGCGGCGATCAGCAAGCTGGCCAGCGCCTACCGGGCGTTCTTCGCCAGCAACGGCAGCTCCGGCGCTGCCAAGCTGGCGGTCGCCGCCGCGAGCAGGCGGATCGACGCGTTCTGCCCCGGCGCCGCCTCGTGAACGGCGCGCTGAGGGGCCGGGGCTGGCTGGCCGCGGCC
>JASHPR010000162.1 GCA_030038015.1 Streptosporangiaceae bacterium | reverse complement strand
GTCCGCCGGCGCCGCGCGGCGGACTGCGGCGCGGTAGTGGGTGAGGCGATCCGCGAGCAGGTCGAGCAGCTGATCCTGGCCGAGGTCCCCGCGCACCCGGTAGCCCACGGGGGACTCGGGGCCGGGTCCCGTGCCGTCCGCGCCGAGCGCGGCGCGGATCCGGGACAGAACCTCGTCGCGCGCGGTGCGCTCTCCCGCCTGGCTGCCCGCGCTCATGAACGCGGCCTCCCGGACTCGCGCCACCATTGCCGGAACGTCCTGGCCGGGGGAACGGGCGCGTCGCGGGCACGCGTCCAGCCGGACAGCGGCGGCGGCAGCGCGCGGATCCGGCCGCCGCGGGTCAGCGCGCGCCCGGACCTGCCCGCCCGCTGTGCCGCGGCGTAACGCCGCGGGCCGGCCATGACCCAGGACGCGGCGGCCATGGTCACCGCTTCGGCGCTCGGCACCCGGTGAGCGCGCCGGGACTCCTCGACGTGCCGGGCCCGCAGGTAGACCAGCATCGAGGGGATATCGATCTTCACCGGGCAGGCCTCGTAGCATGCGCCGCACAGCGACGACGCGTAGGGCAGCGACGCGTTGTCCTCCACGCCGGTCAGCAGCGGTGACAGCACCGCGCCGATCGGGCCCGGGTAGACCGAGCCGTAGGCGTGGCCGCCGGTGCGCTCGTAGACCGGGCACACGTTCAGGCACGCCGAGCAGCGGATGCAGTGCAGCGCCTGCCGGCCGGTCTCGTCGGCGAGCGCAGCCGTCCGCCCGTTGTCCAGCAGCACCAGGTGGAACTGCTGCGGGCCGTCGCCTGGCGTCACCCCGGTCCACATGGAGGTGTAGGGGTTCATCCGCTCGGCCGTCGACGACCGGGGAAGCAGCTGCAGGAACACGCCGAGGTCGCGCCAGGAGGGGATCACCTTCTCGATCCCCATGACCGTGATCAGGGTTTCCGGCAGGGTCAGGCACATCCGGCCGTTGCCCTCCGACTCGACGACGCACAGCGTGCCGGTCTCGGCGATCGCGAAGTTCACCCCGCTGATGCCGACCTTGGCGGACAGGAACTGCCGGCGCAGGTGCAGCCTGGCCGCTGCCGCCAGCGCCGCCGGGTCGTCGGTGAGCGCGGGGTCGGCGTCACCCATCTCCCGCAGGAAGATGTCCCGGATCTCTGCCCGGTTGCGGTGGATGGCCGGCACCAGGAAGTGCGAGGGGCGGTCCCTGCCCAGCTGGACGATGAGCTCGGCGAGATCGGTCTCGTAGGCCATGATGCCCGCGACGGCGAGCGCGTCGTTCAGCCCGATCTCGTCGGTGACCATGGACTTGACCTTGACGGCCGATGTCGACCCGGTGGCCTGGATGAGCCCGGTGATCCGGTCGTTCGCCTCCGCTGCGTCCCGTGCCCAGTGCACGGTCCCGCCGCGCGCCTGGACCTGGGCCTCCAGCTGCTGCAGGTAGCTGTCCAGGTGCCGCATCGCCTGCGCCTTGATGGCCCGGCCAGCCTCGCGGAGTTCCTCCCAGTCCGGCAGCTCGGCGACGGCCGCCGCCCGCTTGGCGCGGATCGTCGACGTGGCGTTGCCGAGGTTGCGCCGCAGCTGGCTGTCGGCAAGGGCGCGCCTCGCGGCCACCGGGAACGGCTCGCTGCCGTGCAGGTGACCGACGCCGCGCTTCGCGGTGACCCCGTGCGGCGCGTCCGGCATGCCGGGGGAGGTGCTCACCAGGCCGGGCCTCCGTCCCTGGTCGATGCGAGGATCTCGGCGAGGTGCACGGTGCGCACCCCGGTGCGCAGCCGGGAGAGCCCGCCGCCGATGTGCATCAGGCAGGAGCTGTCGCCGGCCGTGCACACCTCGGCCCTCGTGTCGAGCACGCTGCGCATCTTGTCGGCGAGCATCGCCGTCGAGGTGTCGGCGTTCTTCAGCGCGAAGGTGCCGCCGAACCCGCAGCAGACCTCGGCGTCGGGCAGCTCGACCAGGTCCAGGCCTGCCACGTGCCGCAGCAGCCGCAGCGGCCGGTCGCCGACCCCCAGCAGCCGCAGCGAGTGGCAGGTCGGGTGGTAGGTGACCCGGTGCGGGTAGAAGGCGCCCACGTCCTCGACCCCCAGCACGTCAACGAGGAGCTGCGACAGCTCGAACGTACGGCTGGCCACGGCCTCGGCGCGGCCGGCGAGCTTGTCGTCGCCGAGCCGCCTGGCGACCATCGCGTGCTGGTGCCGGATCGAGCCGACGCACGAGCCGGACGGGGCCACGACGACGTCACAGCGCTCGAACGTCTCGACGTACCGGCGGATCAGCGGCAGCGCGTCCCGCTGGTAGCCGGTATTCACGTGCATCTGGCCGCAGCACGTCTGCGCTTCGGGGAACTCCACCTGGTGGCCGAGGCGCTCCAGCAGCACCGTGGTGGCCTTGCCCACATCGGGGAACAGCGTGTCCGCGAGGCACGTCACGAACAGGGCGATCCGCATCGGCCGCCCGCTCACCGGGAGTTTCCTGAACGTGACGCCGCCGGGCCGGGTCAACGAGGACCCCCGGCTGGCCCGGGCGCGGGGCTGCCCGGCGCGCGGGCGTTCCCGGCCGGGCCGGGGGCGCCCGGCTGGTCCGCGTGCAACCCGTCGCTGGCCGGCCGGGAGACGCTGGCCGGCCGGGAGACGATGTCCGGCCGGGAGACGATGGCCGGCCGGTGTGGCATCCCCGCGGCCGTACCCGCCGAGACCCCCGCGTGCACGGCCGTGTCCCTGATGCTGATCGGCGCGTTCACCGACGTCCTCCCTGGCGTGTAGGCCAGTTTCTTTGCTGGCTCCGGAACGTGTCAAACAGGCGTGGTGTCCGCGTGTCCTTGCTGGCCATCCCGGCCCGCAGCTCAATACGGGAACGCGCCAGGGCGCGCAGCCCGGCCGAGCCGCGGGGCGGTGCCCAGCGATCGGGCCTGGACGGGGGCGTTGCCGATGGCCGGGGCGTCGGCTGGGCCGGCGGCTGCGGGCCGGCCGCAGGCGTCGGCGGTGAGCTGGCAGGGCGTTCCTGGCGCCGCCACCGGCCAGGCAGCTGACGTTGCATGCCGCCCGGGAGCTGTCGCGCCGCAGAAACCAGGCCTTGCCACCACCATGAAGCGAACGTGCTGACCCTCTGCGGGCACTTTTCCTGCGATCGGTGACCACATAACGGGTCATAAGGGTCGCGATCATGACTCGTTCGGAGTAAGAGTCGCAACGATCAAGGGAAAAGGCGGGATTGGCGCGCGGCGGGGGGCTCGGGTGGCGGGCTGGCTGGGTCGCGGGCTGGCTGGGCAGGTGGCGGGTCGCCGGGGTGGCGGACGGCGGGCGGCATGGGGGTTTGGGTGGCCGGGGTT
>JASHPR010000161.1 GCA_030038015.1 Streptosporangiaceae bacterium | reverse complement strand
GGCTGTCCGGCGAGGCCGGCCGCCGGCCGAGCAGCCGGCGGGCAGGGAATGCCAGGCCGAGATGCATCTTCTGGAGCAGGAGCAGGCGATCACGCCATCTGGCCGCCTCCTCGAACTCCAGGGCCCGGGCGGCCTCCCGCATCCGGGTGGTGCACTCCAGGATCTCCTGGCCGAGCTCGCGTGAGCCCACGAGCTCGCCGGTGCGATCCTCGGTCAGCGGAGCGGCGTCAACCGCGGCGTCGTAGCGGTGAGCGAACGGGTCCCGGACCCGCGTCCTCACGTCGGCCGGCGTGATCCCGTTCTCCCGGTTGTACCGTTCCTGGATTCCGCGGCGGCGCTCGGTCTCTTCGATGGCCGCCCGGATGGACTGCGTGAGCGTGCTGGCGTAGAGGATGGCGGTGCCGTTGAGGTTGCGGGACACCCGCCCGATGGTCTGGATCAGCGACACCCGGGAGCGCAGGAAGCTCTCCTTGTCGGCATCGAGGATGGCCACGAGCGACGCCTCCGGGATGTCCAGCCCCTCACGCAGCAGGTTGATGCCGATCAGCGCGTCGATCCTGCCGAGCCGCAGATCGCGGACGATGTCCATGCGCTCGATGGTCTCGATGTCGGAGTGCAGGTAACGGCACCGGACGCCGAGATCACCGTAGTAATCCGCCAGTTCCTCGGCCATGAGCTTGGTCAGGCAGGTGACCAGCGTCCGCTCGCCGGCCGCCGCCCGCTGGTGGATGTGCCCGAGCAGGTCGTCCACCTGCCGGTCCGCAGGGCGCACCTCGATGACGGGGTCGAGCAGGCCGGTGGGGCGGTTGATCTGCTCGACGACCTCACCCCCGCACCGGCGCAGTTCATACTCCCCTGGGGTTGCCGACACGAAGACCGCGTGCCGGAGGTGGTCCTCGAACTCGCGGAACTTCAGCGGCCGGTTGTCCAGCGCCGAGGGCAGCCGGAATCCGTGCTCGACCAGGGTCTGCTTGCGCGCCCGGTCGCCCTGGTACATGGCGGCAATCTGCGGGATGGTCTGGTGGCTCTCGTCGATGAACGCCAGGAAGTCACCGGGGAAGTAGTCGAGCAGGCAGGTCGGCCGTTCGCCGGGCGCGCGCCCCGACAGGTGCCTGGAGTAATTCTCGATGCCGGGGCAGAAGCCGAAGCTGGCGAGCATCTGCAGGTCGTGGTTGGTCCGGCGGGCGAGGCGGTCGGCTTCGAGCAGCTTGCCAGCGGCGCGAAGCTCGGCGAGCCGCCCCTGCAGCTCCTCCGCTATGGTCGCCAGCGCCATGGCGCGCTGTCGCTCGTCGGCGGCGTAGTGGGTCGCGGGGAAGATGGTCGCCAGCTCGAGCGCTCCCCTCTCGGTGCCGTCCAGGGGATCGACTTCGAGCACCCGTTCGATAACGTCCCCAGCCAGCTCCACCCGCACGGCCCGGTCCTCCTCCGAGCTCGGCAGTACCTCCACGATGTCCCCCCGGGCCCGGAACATGCCGCGTTGCAGATCAGCGTCCGTCCGCTGGTAGCGGGCTGCCACCAGCCGGCCGAGCAGTTCGTCGCGGTCGGTTCTCTGGCCCGGCCGCACCGTGATGGCCAGCCGGAAGTAGCTGGGCGGTGGGCCCAGGCCGAAGATGCAGGATACGGAGGCGACGATGATGACGTCCCGCCGGGTGCGCAGCGCCTGGGTGGCGGCGTGCCGCATCCGGTCGATCTCGTCGTTGGTGATTGTCTCCTTCTCGATGTAGGTTCCGGTGGCGGGCAGATACGCCTCGGGCTGGTAGTAGTCGTAATAGCTCACGAAATAGGCGACAGCGCTGGCCGGGAAGAGCTCCCGGAACTCCGCGTACAGCTGAGCGGCCAGCGTCTTGTTCGGCGCGATGACAAGCGTTGGCTGCTGCACTCGCGCGACGACATTGGCCATGGTGAAGGTCTTCCCGGATCCGGTGACGCCCATCAGCGTCTGGAACCGCCGGCCGCCCTCGATGCCCTTGACCAGCCCGGCTATCGCGGCAGGCTGGTCGCCCCTGGCCTGGTAGTCGGTGACGAGCCGGAAGCCAGCTCCGTGCTCCTTCTCCATGGTCACCCCCGCCGCTCCGGCCGGAACCAGACAGCTCGCAGGATGCACCGGCCGGGCCTGGCCTGGCAGGGCCAAACGTCAGGAATTGACCCTTGGCAGATCCTTACCCTGTGCCTTCCCGCCGTCCCGGGGCCGCCCGCCCCCTGGCAGGGGCCGCCCGCCGGCTGGCAGAGGCAGCTGGGACGCGGGATCATGCCGGGGTGGAGGTACGCCGGGGCGATGGCAGCGTGATCGCGTGCGAGGTTGCCGGCGCGGCGGGCGCCACGCCGCTTCTGCTGTGCCACGGACTGGCCGACTCGCGGCTGTCCGCGCACCAGTTCGCCGAGGCGGCGCGCGCGCTGGGATGGCGGGTGGTGGCCCCGGATCGCCCCGGGACAGGCGGAACCGATCCTCGTCGCCTGCGCAGGCTCGTCGATTGGGTGGAGGACGCGGCGCTGGTGCTGGACGCGCTGGGCGCTGGCTCGGCGGCGGTGCTCGGGATCTCGGCCGGTGGGCCGTTCGCGGCGGCGTGCGCCGCTGAGATGCCCGGACGGGTCCGCAGCCTGACGCTCGTCGCGCCGCTCGGCCCGCCAGGGTGGCCTACCCGCGGAATGGCGTCCGGGGAACGGCTCTCCCTGGGGGTCGCCCGGAACGCACCCGCCTTCGGCGGCTGGTTCCTCGGCCGCCTCGCCGCGCTGGCCCGCCGCTCACCACGGCTGTTCCTTCGCCTGGCCACCAGCGAGCTGCCTGCCGTCGACCGCCGCGCGCTCGACCAGCCCGGGCTGCGCGACCCGTTCCTGGCCAGCTACATCGAAGCGTTCCGCCGCGGGAGCCGGGGAGTCGCCCAGGACCTGCGCGTGCTCACCCGGCCCTGGGGTTTCCGGCTCGGTTCCATCCAGGTGCCGACATCGATTCACCACGGGGATGCCGACACTACGGTCCCGCCCCGGCACGCCCACCTGTTCGCCGAGGTGATACCGGGCGCGCAGCTTCACATCCACCCCGGCCATGGCCACTTTTCGATCCTCGGCGCCGCGCAGGAGCTGCTTGCCCGCCCGCCACCAGCGCCTGCAGGGACACCGGAATGACCCAGGTACTCAACGGCCCATGGAGCGGCCGTCGGCCAGGGCCCCGCCGGGCAGCGTCGCGCGGGCGAGCGCTTCGACGAATGCCGGGGCGGGCACGGCGCTGTGGAAGAGGGTCCGCTGCCGGTCGGCTCCCGTGGCGTGCTCATCGAGGCAGTGCAGCAGCCTGGCGATGGTCTCATCGTCGCCGCGGTCGCTGAGCGCAGGGTGGACGTAATCCAGCAGGCGTGAGCAGAGGCTGCGCGCATCGGTGGCATGCCCGGTGAAGGGGTCCACTGCTGGCCCGTTGAGCCCGTGGCGGGCGCTGGCCTCGAGGGCCGCCTCGACCCACCGGGCCGGCGCGGCCGGGACCGGTCTTCCCCGGCGCGCCTCGGCCAGGGCGGTCGCGACCAGGGCGCGGGTCAGCCCGGCCAGGAGCACCGCGGTGTTGACGTCGAGGCAGACGTCGGCGACCCGCACCTCCACGGTGGGGTAGCGGGGGGACAGCCGCGCGAGGAAGTAGACGCTGCGCTTATCGAGCGCTGCACCCCGGCGGATAAGGCGGCGGACGGTCGCGTCGTAGGAGGCGGCGTCCGGCAGCATCGCGGGCGGGATGGCCGTCGGCCAGCGTGACTGGACCGTGTAGCGCCAGCTTGCCCACCCGGTGTCGTTGCCGTTGCTGATGGGCGAGTTGACCGTGATCGCCAGCAGCGAGGCCAGCCACGGCCGCAGCCGCGCCAGCACCTGGACGCCAAGATCGCGAGAGGGGATCCCGACGTGCACGTGGCAGCCACAGGTGCCCGAATCGGCAACCAACGGGCCGTACCGGCGTGCCAGCTCGCGGTAGCGGGGGTTGTCGGTCAAGGCAGCCAGCCCGGGCGTCCCGTACGGCGCGGTTCCCGACGCCACCAGGCGGCAGCCATGGCGGGCAGCCGCGGCGGCGGCCAGCCCGCGCAGCCGCGCCAGCTCGCAGCTCACACCTTCCAGGCTGGTGCACACCGGAGTCGCGATCTCCACCTGGAACCGCATCAGTTCGTACTGCACGCCCGGCTCCCCGTCCAGCATCTGCAGCAGATCCGGGGCGGCCAGAACCGCGCTTCCGGTGGCGGGGTCCAGCAGCAGGAACTCCTCCTCCACGCCGAACGTGACCCCGTCGGCCACGCAGGCCGCCCGGGAGGAGCCGGCCAGCACGCTCGCGCGTCGTCCCCGGCCCCTGGCTGGCTTGAGTGCTGCCCTCGTCATCGCGGCCTCCCCGCCGGAATCCCCGGATCGCCCGGCGGGATTCCGTGTCCCCGCGGTGCCCGGCCCCTCCGGCAACGGCCCCGGCTGCCAGACCGTTAACGGCTCGCAGCCTTGTGGCTACATCCCATACTCAGCCGGCGGCAGGCGATTGATCAGGGTCAGATGTCCCGGCGCCCCGGGACGATCGGCCATGTGCCGCCACCCGCCCCCCGTCTCCATAGCCGTTACGCAGGCCGCGGAACGCGGCAGGTCAGGCGCTAGCCGGGGCCTCGCTTGATGTGCCGCAGCTGGGTGGCGAGCCAGCGGGCTTCGTCGGCAAAATCGGCGTTCTGGGCGAAAATGAGCAGGTCCTGGTAGCGAGCGGTCACGTCGAAGCCGAGGCAGTGCTGGAGCTTGCGCAGGTCGACGGGACACAGATGCAGCGGCCTGGCGTCGCTTTCGGGCAGGTTGTTCGAGCCGTTCATGAGGCAGGAGTAGAACACGCAGTGGCCGATGCCGAGCAGGTGGGCGGTCTCGTGAGCCAGGACCTTGCAGCAGCGGCGCAGGAACAGGGTCGCAGCGGCCGGCCCTGCCTCCCCGGTCAGGTAACGGGCGAAGCTGTACACGCCCACCCGCTCGTGCGGTGCGGCCTCGCCGAACACGAAGTTCCAGGCGGGCCCGGGATACAGGTCGTCCATGGTGATGCCGACGACATAACAGGCCCCGGCCGGCCGGTGCTGAGCCAGCAGGGCCAGCAGGTCGCGGGTCAGCAGTTGCCGCGCCCCGGTGTAGCGGTTGACGCGGCTTGTGACGCCGCTGGCCGGCGCCACCGGCAGCACGGCGAGCGGCAGCGTGAAGAACGCTGCCGCGAAGCGGCTGAGGAGATCAAGCGGCGGCTCGCGCCCGGTATCGAACCGGCCGAACGGCTGCAGGTACAGGGTGCGCCGCGCCGGATCGAGGACGGCTGGATGCGCGGCCAGGAACGCAGCGAAACTTTGGCCCGGCTCCGGGTGGCTGGCCAGCCAGTCTCGCGGGCCGGGGCGCGGAATCGGGTCAAATCCTTGTTCCTCAAGTGCGCGCCGGAACGTGGGCGGCAGCCCGGCGACCGGGCCCACCGCCCGGATGCGGCCGGCCCGGCCGGGCGGCGTGAACAGGCGCCTACTCACCGGGCCGGGCCCCGGGCGAGGCCGGCCGGCGATCGCGGGCCGAGGACCTCGACATGGATGGCGACGCCGGGATGGACGAGGTCGGTCGATCTCCACCGGTACACCGGCCCGCCCCGGCGAGGACCTCGCGCGCCAGCGCAGCATCCAGCGCCCCCATCACCAGCCCGCCCCTCCGGCCACCGAGCCGCGCCGCTTCGGCCAGCCCGGCGGCCGCGAACCGTCGGATTACGCCCATCGCCGCGAACGTATCCCACACCGCCCGGTTGAGCAGCGCTGCCTCGATCCGGTGCCCAGCCTGTTCAGGCGGTATACCTCAGTGAGTGAGGCTTGTTGGCCGCGACCGGGGGATGGCCGCGATCGGCGACTTCCCGACCGGCAGCCGTGCCGTCGTCGGTCCCCTCCCGGACAACGCAGTCCGGTACTGCGCACAGGTCGCAGCGCAGGGTTCGGGAAGGATATTCCTATGACGACGCCCACGGCTTTCCAGGGTGCGATCTTCGATGTCGACGGTGTGCTCGTGGACTCGCCCCATGCTCGGGCCTGGCAAGAGGCCCTCCATGAATTGATGGAGGGCGAATGGCGAGACATTCGGGCACAGGCCAGCTACGCCCCGGAGCGATTCACCCTGGCTGTCTACCAGCAGTTTCAGGCGGGCAAGCCGCGCCTGGCGGGCGCGCAGGCCGCGCTGGAGTATTTCGGCGTGCCGGACGCCGATCGCAGGGCGGAGCGCTATGCGGCGGCCAAGCAGGATCACCTGGTCGGGCTGATCGAGGAAGGCCAGTTCACCGCTTTCCCTGATGCGCTGCGCTTCATCCTGGCCGTCAAGGGCGCGGGAATCCCGGTCGCGGCGGCGTCGTCTTCGAAGAACGCGAAGCTGTTCCTCCGCCAGATCCGGCTGGATACCTTTGCCGCCGAGCAGCGGCTGGACTACCCGTTCCTGCACGCGGGGATGACGCTGCTCGATCTCTTCGACGCTGACACCTCAGAGCGGGACATCGCGCGCGGCAAGCCGGACCCGCTTATCTTCCTGACCGCGGCTGACGAACTCGGCGTCGCGCCCAGCCGGTGCTTCGTGGTGGAGGATGCCGCGAGCGGGATCCAGGCGGCCAAGGCCGGCGGGATGGCCGCTATCGGCGTCGCACGTCTCGGTGATGAGGAGCTGCTGGTCAAGGCCGGCGCGGACCTGGTCGTCAGCACACTCGACCACGTCCTGATGGCGGCGCTGGCCGACGGCCGGCTCGAACGGCGCAGCGTCGCGGCGGAGCTGACGCGGCGGCAGCAGGAGCGCCCGCCTAGTGCCTGGACCCTGGTGTACGAAGGCTTCGAGCCTGAGCACCAGGGGCTGCGAGAGGCGCTGTGCGCGCTGGGCAACGGGTATTTCGTGACCCGGGGCGCGCTGCCCGAGGCGCGCGCCGACGGGATCCACTACCCGGGCACGTATGTGGCGGGCCTGTACAACCGGCTGCAGACTGCGGTGGCCGGCCGGATGGTCGAAAACGAGGATCTGGTCAACGTGCCGAACTGGCTGCCGCTGTCATTCCGTACGGCGGCCGGCTCATGGTTCGACGTGCAGGAAGACGGGGTTCTTGAGCACAGGCTGGAGCTTGACCTCCGCCGGGGCATTCTCACCAGGAACATGCGGTGGGAGGACGCCGACGGGCGTCTCACGAGCTTGATCCAGCGCCGCCTGGTCAGCATGGAGGACCCCCACCTCGCGGCCCTGGAGACGGTGTTCACCGCCGAGAACTGGACAGGGACGCTCGAGGTCTGGTCCGGGCTGGACGGGCGCGTGATCAACTCCGGGGTAAAGCGCTACCGCGAGCTGGACGGCCGGCACCTGTCGGTGCTGCACACCGCCGAGGCCGATCGCGACACCATCGAGCTCCAGGCCGAGACCAGCCAGTCTCACATCAGGATTGCCCTGGCCGCCCGCACCAGGGTGTTCACCGACGGCAGGCCAGTCGTTCCGGATCGTCGGCTCGTCACCGAGCCTGGGTTCGTGGCGCACGCGCTGACGCTCGAGCTCGGCCAGCAGCGGCCGGTCAGGGTTGAGAAGGCCGCAGCGCTCTATACCTCGCGGGACCGGGCCATCTCGGAGAGCCTGCTGGCAGCGCGCCTGGCCGCCCAGACAGCGCCCGGCTTCGGCAGGCTTGAGGCATGGCACGCGGATGCATGGGACACGCTCTGGAACCGGTTCGACGTCGAGATCGACAGTCTCAACGACTGGGTCGAGACGGTCCTGCACCTGCACCTGTTCCACCTGCTGCAAACTATCTCACCGCATTCCGCCATTCTGGATGCCGGCGTGCCGGCCCGTGGCTGGCACGGCGAGGCATACCGCGGCCATGTCTTCTGGGACGAGATGTTTGTTTTCCCGTTCCTTAACCTCCAGCGGCCGTGGCTGGCCAGCGCGCTGCTGGACTATCGCCGGGAGCGCATAGGCGCGGCCAGGGCGGCGGCAAGCGCGGCGGGGTACGACGGCGCGATGTTCCCCTGGCAGAGCGGCAGCGACGGACGCGAGGAGACCCAGCGGTGGCACCTGAACCCCGTGTCAGGCCGGTGGCTGCCCGACCACTCCCATCTGCAGCGGCACGTCAACATCGCGGTGGCATACAACGTGTGGCAGCACTACACGATCACCGGCAGCATCCAGTACCTGCGCTTCCAGGGTGCCGAGCTGCTGATCGAGATCGCACGGTTCTGGGCCAGCATCGCCACCTACAACCGCCAGCTGGACCGGTACGAGATTCTCGGCGTCATGGGACCCGACGAGTACCACGACGCGTACCCCGGCAGCCAGATGCCCGGCGTGAACAACAACGCCTACACCAATCTGATGGCGGCGTGGGTACTGCTCCGGGCCCTGCAGGCGCTCGATGAGCTGCCGCCGCATTACCGGCACGAGGTTGTGCGCGAGGTCGGGCTCAGCGGGGGCGAACTCGGCCGATGGCGCGACATCACCAGGAAGATGCGCGTCGTGTTCACCCCAGACGGCATACTCGCCCAGTTTGAAGGCTACGACCAGCTCGAGGAGTTCGACTTTGCGGGCTACCGCGCCCGCTACGGCAACATCAGCCGGCTGGACCGGGTGCTCGAGGCCGAGGGCAACAGCATCAACCGCTACCAGATCTCCAAGCAGGCGGACGTCCTGATGCTGCTCTACCTGCTGCCCAGCGACGAATTGCACGACCTGCTCAGCGGGCTTGGCTACCACGTGACGGCGGAACAACTGGCGCAGACCGTCGACTTCTATCGCGCCAGGACCGTAGACGGCTCGACACTTAACGGCGTGGTCACCTCCTGGGTGCTGGCGCGGCAAAACCCGGCGGAGGCGTGGCGCTGCCTGCTGGCGGCGCTGAACAGCGACGTCGCGGATATCCAGGGGGGCACGACTGCCGAGGGCATACACCTGGGCGCAATGGCAGGCACGATCGACATCGTCCTGCGCTGCCTGACCGGGATGCTGGCTCGCGGGGACATGCTGAGATTCGATCCCGCGCTCCCGGCGGAGGTCAGGCAGATCCGGTTCAGCATCCATTACCGCGGAAACCGGCTCGACATCAGCCTTGCCTCGGACCGCATGTCGGTCGTTTGCCGGCCGGGCCGCTCGGCGCCCGTCACGGTCATGGTCAGGGAACAAATGCGGCAGCTGGGGCCAGGCGAGAGCGCGGAGTTCCGTTTCTAGCGTGGGCGGCAGGCCCGCTCGATCAGCACGGCGCCGTGGGCGGCAGCCCCGCCCGGATCAGCCGACGAGGTGAGACTGCGGAGCCGATCGGCCGCCCCGCCGGGCGATCGCGTGCTCGGCCAGCGTGACCAGGACATTGCGGCAGGACTCGCGGCGGCGGGCGTCGCACGCTATGACCGGGACGCGGTCGGCCAGGTTCAGTGCCTCGGTGATCGACTCCGGCGGGTGGCGCTGCTCGCCGTCGAAGCGGTTGACCGCGACGACGAAGGGAATGCCGTTGCTCTCGAAGTAATCGACGGACGGAAAGCAGTCGGCGAGTCGCCGCTCGTCGGCCATGACCACGGCGCCGAGGGCACCGAAGGCCAGGTCATCCCACATGAACCAGAACCGCTGCTGGCCGGGCGTGCCGAACAGATAGACGACGAGATCGTCGCGGATGGTGATCCGGCCGAAGTCCATGGCGACCGTCGTCGTCGACTTCTGCTCCACGCCGTAGAGCGAGTCGGTCAGCTCGCTCCGGTCGCTCAGCGTCTCCTCGGTTCGCAGTGGCCGGATCTCGCTGACCGACCCCACCAGCGTGGTCTTCCCCGCGCCGAAGCCGCCCGCCACCAGGATCTTGATCGTTACCGGCGAGCCCGCGGCCGCCGGGTCATCGTCATAGACGTCGTAGGCCATCGACCACATCCTGGAGAATCTTCAGATCGCCGAACGCGGCCGGCGGGGCCCGGTGGATGGTGACCAGGCCGCGCTCACCCAGGTCGCAGACCAGGATGCGGATGACCCCGACCGGCAGGTCCAGGTCCGCCGCGAGCTCGGCGATCGGGGCCGGCATCTGGCAGCGCTGTAGCAACGCGGCCTGCTCGGGGCTCAGCTGCGGCGGATCCTGGGCGGCCCGGCGGGCCGCGCGCACCATGTCGAGCAGGTCGAGCCGCTGGCCGGACGGGCGGGTCAGGCCGCCGATGAGCGCATACGGGCGGACGACCGGACCCGCGTCCTGGTCGAGCCATTCGCCATCAGACGGCTGCACCGCTGTCACGCCACCGTCTGCCGCGCGGGCGCCAGCCGGCGGCCCACCGCCAGGTGCTCGCGCACCCGGGTGACCAGCAGGGCCATCTCGTAGGCGACCAGGCCCACGTCTGCTCCCTGCTCGGCCAGTGCCGCCAGGCAGCTGCCCTCTCCGGCCGCCATCACGAACAGGAACGCCGACTCCATCTCGACGATGGTCTGCCGCACGGCCCCCACGCCGAGGTGGTGACCGGTGCCCCGGGCCAGGCTCTGGAGCCCGGCGGCCGCGGCGCACAGGTACTCCGAGTCCTCGCGGGTCAGCCCGTGGGACGCCCCGATCGCCAGGCCGTCCCTCGACAAGATCACCGCCTTGGTGACCTTAGCGACACGCGAGACCAGATCATCGAGGAGCCAGTCGAGTTGTCCTGGCTGGCGCATGTTCAGCCCTCCTCACGGTTGGCCTGGTGAGTGGCCTGGTGGCTGGCCTGATGACCGCCCGGCGGCTGGCCTCATGACCGGCCGGTGTGGCCTGGTGACCGGCCGGTGGCCGGATGCTCACTCGCCGCCCTGGCCGGCAGGGTTCTGCTCGGCGGATGCTGCCGCGTCCGGGCCGGCGCCGGCCGGCGGATCGGCAGCCGCGGACCTGCCGCGTTCCCACCCGCTCTGCATCGCGGACATGGTGCTCCGGGCCGCCTCGGCCGAGCCAGGCGGCGCCTGGAAGGCCCCGCTGTCTGTCGCGTCCCGGTCAGGGACCTGCGGGGTCAGGGCCGCCTGGCGGACCCGGACGGGCAGCCCGCCGTCCTGCTGGTTCGCAGCCGCCGCGGCGGATTCCGGGCCGGGCACCAGTTCGGTGACGCCGGCTACGGCCTGCCCCGCCTGGATGGAGTCAGCAGCCTGCCTGCTGGCCAGGGTCGGCCGGGTCCACCAGTCCGGTTCCGCCGCCGTCGCGGGCGGGGTGATCTGGAAAGGCTGAGTATCTTCCGGCCTGACGGCGG
>JASHPR010000160.1 GCA_030038015.1 Streptosporangiaceae bacterium | reverse complement strand
CGGGATGACCAGGAACGCGGCGAAGACCAGGGCCCGGATGATCCAGCCCCAGATCGCCAGCCCGGTGGCGATCAGCGCCGGGTTCCTGGCCTCGACGGTCTCGGTGAAGCTGGCCATCCACGGGGGGTAGGCGATGCCGAGGAACAGCGACAGCAGGGCCAGGATCACCGCGAGCGTGTAGTAGCCGGGATGGCGGCCCGCCTGCTCCAGGTACACCCATGCCATGAGCGCGGTGCCGGCCCCGCCGATCACCATGAACGGCTTCCGCACCCGGATCAGGTCGGAGATCATGCCGATCAGGATGACCGCGATGACGTTGAAGCCCCAGTTCCAGTTCAGCAGCCCGTTCGCGTTCTTCGCCGAGAAGCCGAACACGGTGGACAGGTAGATCAGGCCGAACCCGACCGAGGTGTAGTAGACGAGCAGCAGCGCGGACACGGCAACGGCCGCGACCAGCACATCGGGCTTGAGCAGCTGGCGGAACGGGCGGTGCAGCATCGAATCGACGTCCAGCCCCTTGGCCCTGGCCTCGATGAGCGTCCGGTCCCGCATGGTCACCATGAGCTGGTCGCGCAGCGGCGGGGACAGTTCCCGCAGCCCGGCCAGGGTGATCAGGAACACGACCAGGCCGGCGATGCCGCAGATGCGGTACTCGTGGGTCCAGAACCGTGCGCTGGGCACGAACGCGGGGATCGTGTTGGTGGCCACCGCGGTGACGATCAGGCTGCCGAGGACCGGCCCGGCGGTCCAGAAGCCCATGGCCGTGGCCCGCCCCACCTGCGGGGAGAAGTCGCGGATCAGCGCCGGGGTGGCCACCAGCGTGATCCCCTCGACGACGTTGACGCAGAAGAACTCGAAGGCGAAGACCCACTTGCTGGTCGCGGTCGGCAGCACGTACGCCACCAGGATGCCGCTGATGAGCAGCCCGAAGACCAGCAGGTTGGCCCGTCCGAGCCGGTCGGCGAGCCCGGCGAACAGCGAGCCGAACGCGCCGATCAGGTTGCCGACGGCGATGATGACCACGAAGAACGTGAAGCTCATATGCAGGTCGGTCAGCAGCAGCGTGGACACCGACCCGCCGACGTACAGCTCGTAGTACAGGGTGATCGTCGCGAGGACGATGATGGCCAGGTACGCCACCCGGCGCCCGGTCGACGGGTAGTGGTCGAGCTCACGGCGCCACACCCACGCGAACTCCGACTCCGGTGCCTCGCCGCCGAACTGGATCAGCAGGATGCCGGCCGCCAGGAGCACGAGGCCGAGGGTCAGCCCGAGCAGCGGCAGGGTGCTCTCGCCGAGCGCGATCTCCCCGCGGTACGTGCCGTCGGTGGCGATGGCGCCCCGGACGCTGGAGGCCGTCTCGGCGAGGGACAGGTCGCGGCTGACCAGGCGGGTGACTCCGCTGGCATCGGCCAGGGTCACCTCCTGGTTCTCGGTGATCCTCAGCGGTATCCCGGTCTCCGGGTCCACGGCGTACGTGTTGGTCGCGCTGTAGTACTCGCCCAGCGGCCCGGAAAGGGCGGACTGCTCGACCCCGAACCTGGTGGGCGGCACCCGCTCCACATAGCGGTAGGCCAGGATCCCGCCGATCTTCTCGAAGCCCGCGTACCTGGCGGGCTCCGGCCTGCCCGCGCCGGTATCGAAGATCAGGTACGTCTGCTGCTGCGCTCCGAACGGCCAGACCGGCCCGATCCCGGTCATCGGCAGCGAGTACTCCGACTTCCCGGTCACCGGGTTGCTGATGTAGGCGCCGCAGCAGCGGGCCAGTTCGCCGGTCCTGCGGTTCAAGGCGAGGCGGAAGGCGGAGTAGGCGATGGGCACCCGGTTGGCGGTGTCCTGGGCGGCGGTGAAGCCGTCCCAGACGGCCGTGCCGCCGCCTCCCGCCGCGACCGCGCCCTGGATGGTCTGCGTGACCAGCACGGGCACGCCGATCAGTTCCTTGCCCCTGGCCGCGCTGTAGTACGAGCCGGTGCCCGCCAGCTGGGTGATCTGGTACTCGTTCAGCGGGAACTCGATCACCGAGGGCGCGACCCAGAACCGCAGCAGGGCAGCGACCACCAGCAGGAAGGCGCCGAGGATCGTGAGCACGAATCCGCTGACTCTGCGCACCGGCCCTCCAGCGACGGCACCGCCAAGGGAAGAAAGCCCTACAACCCAGGCATGGTAGGGCCCAATGCGCTCAGGGTCTACTGGCGAGTAGCGTCCCCGCGGGTCATGCTCGCCGGCCGAGGGCCGGGCCGAACGCCCGCTCCACCTGGACGGCAAGCGCGTCGACATCCCAGGGGCCGGTTCCCACGATCCGGATGACCGGCTCGGGCGTGTTGTACAGCGCGACCTCGAACCCCCTGGCGCTGACGATCTGCCCGTTGATCCAGCCGGACTGCCCGCTGGCGAGGTAGGCCACCACCGGCGCCACGTTGCCGGGCGAGCGCTCGGCGTCCGATGCGGTCACGCTGCGGCGGCGCCCGGCGGGGACCGACTCGGTCATCCGGGTGGCGGCGCCCGGTGACACCGCGTTCGCGGTCACCCCGTACTTGCCCAGCGCGTTCGCGCAGGAGTAGGTGAGTCCGACGATCCCCATCTTGGCGGCGGCGTAGTTCGGCTGGCCGGGCGCGCCGTGCAGCCCGGAGACCGAGGTGAAGTTGATGATGCGGTTCTGCGCCGACTCCTCGCGCAGCGAGCGCCAGTGCGCGGCCGCGAACTTCGTGGTGTTGAACGTGCCCTTGAGGTGCACCCGGATCACGTCGTCCCACTCCTGCTCGGACATGCTGAAGACCATCCGGTCCCGCAGGATGCCCGCCACGTTGACCAGCACGTCGAGCCGGCCGAACTCCTCGACCGCGGCGGCGATCAGCGCCTCGGCGGCGCCGTGGTCGGACACGTCGGCGACGCTGGCGAGCGCCTTGCCGCCCGCCTCGCCGATCTCGGCCACGACCTGCTGCGCCGGGGTTGCGTCGCTGCCCGAGCCGTCCAGGGCGGTGCCGAGGTCGTTGACGACCACCGACGCCCCCTGGCTGGCCAGCAGCAGCGCCACCGACCTGCCGATGCCCCGCCCGGCGCCGGTGACGATCGCGACCCGGCCGTCGAGTCGGCCCATGACGCCCACCTCTCCGCCGCGCCCGTCCGATTACTAGAACGTCCTTCTGGAATCAGCTTCTGAGCGCGCACGCCGGGCTGTCAAGGCCGGATGGCACCATGGAGCGTGAAGCCAGGCGACGGATCGGTGAGCCATGGAGAGCATGGGGAGAGACCCGGGAACCAGGCCGGCCACGCCTGCCAGGCTGGCCAGGCCGGGCACGCCCGCCCGGCCGGGCGGCGGCGGGTGGCAGTGGGGCCGCACCGCGCACACCCAGCGCGCGCTGCTCGACGCGGCCAGGGAGGTCTTCACCTCCCGCGGCTTCTCCGACGCCAGCATCGCCGACGTGGTGGAGCGCGCCGGGTCCAGCGTCGGCAGCCTCTACCACCACTTCGGCGGCAAGAGCGAGCTGTTCCTCGCCCTCTGGCAGGAGCACCAGGCCGCGCACGAGCAGGCCGCCAGCAAGGCGGTGGCCGAGGCCAGGAAGGCCGGCGTCACCGATCCCGGCGAGCTCTTCGCCGCCGGCGCCCGCGCGTTCCTGCAGGGAAGCTGGGAGCGCCGCGACCTCGCGCTGCTGTTCCTGTCCGGGGACGGGCCGCCCGGGTTCGAGGTGATGCAGCGGCAGCGCAGCCACGAATGGGTCGGCCAGAACGACGCGCTGCTGCACCTTCCCGACACCGCGCTGGACCGGCTCTACGCGTCGGTGCTCACGTCGCTGATCGGCGAGGGCGCGCGCGAGGTCGCCACGTCGGCGAACCGCCGCCAGGCCAGCAAGGTCATCGACGCGGTGATCGAGTACGCCGCGCGCATGATGACCGGCGGCCCGGCCAGGCCTGGCGCGAGGCCCGGTGGCCTGGCTGGCCAGAGCCGGCGCGGAGCGTCACGTTCAGGCTGAGCCGGAGAGTGCGCCAGGCCTTGACACGCCGCGGCCGCGCGATATGTCATCGAACCTGGAATCCCGTTCTAGGATTGCGGCCCCGGGAGGCCCGCCATGGATCTTGACCTCGGCCCGGAGATCGCGCGGTTCCGGGCCGGCCTGCGGGACTGGATGGCGGCGCACGCGCCGGACGGCCTCGCCGGCCTCGCCGACTGGAACACGGCTGTCACCGCGGGCGGGTACCGGCGCGAGGAGCTCGCCGCGGCCATGGAGCATCCCGCGTACGCGGAGTGGGGGCGCACGCTGGCGGCGGCCCGGCTGATCTGCCCGCAGTGGCCGCAGGAATACGGCGGCCAGGGCATGGACGCGGTGCGGGCCGCGGTGCTGAACGAGGAGCTGCACCGGGCCGGGCTGCCCCGGGTGCACCGCGGCATGGGCGAGTCGCTGGTCGGGCCGTCGGTGATCGTGCACGGCACGCCGGAGCAGCGCGCCCGCCTGCTGCCCAGGATCATCTCCGGCGACGACGTGTACTGCCAGGGGTTCTCCGAGCCGGGCCACGGCTCCGACCTGGCGGCCGTCGAGACCCGGGGGGTCGTGGACGGCGGCGAGATCGTGATCACCGGGCAGAAGGTGTGGACCTCGGGGGCGGCCCGGGCGACGATGATGTTCCTGCTGTGCCGGACCGACCCGGACGCGGAGAAGCATGCCGGCCTGTCCTACGTGCTGATCCCGTTCACCGGGCCGGGTGTGGAGTACCGGCCGATCCGGCAGATGTCCGGGGCGTCGGAGTTCTGCGAGGACTTCCTCGACGGCGTGCGGGCGCCGCTGTCCAACGTGATCGGCGGGCTGAACAACGGGTGGCGGGTGGCGATGACCACCCTGGGGCACGAGCGCGGCGGCAGCGCCACCACGGCGCACCTCGGGTTCGAGCGGGAGTTCTGGGAGCTGGCCGGCACCGCGCGCAAGCGCGGCAGGGCCGCCGACCCGCTGGTCCGCCAGCAGCTCGCCGCCGCGTACACCGGCGTGCAGCTGATGCGGTTCAGCGGCCTGCGCACGCTGGCCGAGGTCGCGGAGGGCCGGCCTCCCGGGCCCGAGGCGTCCGTCGCCAAGCTCTTCTGGAGCGAGTACCACAAGCGGCTCGGCGAGATCGCGATCTCCATCGTGGGCCCCGACGCGCTGCTGCGGCCGGAAGGCCCCGGCTACCCGACCTCCGCGTGGCAGAACGTGTTCCTGTCCAGCCGCGCGGGCACCATCTACTCGGGCACGAGCGAGATCCAGCGGAACATCATCGGCGAGCGCGGCCTCGGGCTCCCCAAGGAGCCCAGGGCCGCTGGCTGACCCGGCATGCCCGCCGACCCGCTCGCCAGCCCGGGCAGGCTCAGGGAGTTCTTCGCGCCGCGCGGCATCGCCGTGGTCGGCGCGTCGGACACCTCGGGATGGGCCCGCTTCGTCGTCGCCGCCAGCAGGTCGGCGGGGTTCGCCGGGCCGCTGATCCCGGTGCACCCGGTGCACAGGACCGTGTTCGGCCGTCCGGCCGTGCCCAGCCTGCGGGACCTGCCAGAGCCGGTGGACCTCGCGTTCATCATGGTGCCCACCGGCGCGGTGGAGGGCGTTCTCGACGACGCGGCGGCCGCGGGCGTGCGGAACGTGATCGTGCTGGCCGCCGGCTACCGCGAGGCGGGCGAGGCGGGGCGGGCCGGGGAAGAGCGGATGACCGCCCGCGCCGCGGCGCACGGGATCACGCTGCTCGGGCCGAACTGCCTCGGTTTCGTGAACTTCCGCGCCGCGGCGGCCCCGTTCGCGCTGACCGTCCCGTCGTCGCCGCGGGCCGGGCCGGTCGGGATCGTGCTGCAGAGCGGCGCGCTGGGCGGCGTCGTCCTGGCCTTCGCGCACGCCCACGGGATCGGCGTGAGCACGCTCGCCACCATGGGCAACGAGGCCATGATCGCCGCCACCGACGTGCTCGACTACCTCATCGAGGACGACGGGACCCGGGTGATCTGCATGTTCCTTGAGCAGATCAGCGACCCGGCGAGGTTCGCCGAGGCCGCCGGGCGGGCGGACCGCGCCGGCAAGCCGATCGTGGTGCTCAAGGTGGGGGCGAGCCAGGCCGGCCAGCAGACCGCGCTGGCGCACACCGGCGCGGTGGCCGGCGACGACGCCGTGGTCGGCGCGGTGCTGCGCCAGCTCAACGTGATCCGGGTGGCCAGCCTCGAGGAACTGCTGAGCACCGGCGCCCTGCTCGGCTACGGCCGGTGGCCGCGCGGCCGGCGCATGGGCGTGGTCACCACCTCGGGCGGCGCCTGCGACATCATCGCCGACCGCGCGACCGCCGAGGGGATCGAGATCCCCGGGTTCGCGCCGGAGACGGTCGCCGCCATCACGCCGCTGGTCCCGCCGTTCGCCGCGGTGCGCAACCCGATGGACGTCACCGGCTTCTTCCTCGCCAACCGGCGGACGTCGGCGGTCACCGTGGTCGACCGGGTCCTGGACGCCGTGGCCGCCGACCCCGGCCTGGACTTCGTCCTGTTCACCGGGCTGACCCTGCCGGACTCCGCGCCGGAAGACGCCACGGCCGGCTCCATGCTCGGCGAGCGCGCCCGGTGGCTCGGCGAGCGCATCGCGTCCGCGCCGGTGCCGGTCATCCCGGTCGGCCACACCTGCATGAACCTGAGCGGCTACGGCCGGGAGGTGCTGAGCGAGGGCGGCATCCACATGCTGCCCGGCATCGACCTCGGCATGACCGCCCTCGGGCACGCGCTGCGCTGGCTGGAGAGCCGCGGCGAGGTGCCGGGCGGCGGCGTGCTCCGCGGCGGCGTGCTCCGCGGCGGCGTGCTCCGCGGCGGTGTGCTCCGTGGCGGGCTGCTCGGCGG
>JASHPR010000159.1 GCA_030038015.1 Streptosporangiaceae bacterium | reverse complement strand
CCGGAACTACGTCACGCTCGGCCCGGGGTCGGCGATGCTGCTGGTCCGCGAGGTGTACAGCGACTGGGCGGCCGAGCGCCGCGGCACGATCGCCATCCGCCGGGCCGGCCGCGAGGGCGCCGCCCCGCCGCCCGCGGACAGCGCCGCGCTGGCCAAGCGGTACGGCGCGGCCGGCAAGATCCTGCTGTCCCGGATCCGGACGTTCCTCGCCTTCCCCGAGTGGTTCTACCTGAATCTCCCGGTGAACACCATGACGCCGCCGCGCCCGACGCCCGGCGGGCTGGCGACGCAGTTCTCGTCGGCGGGCCACTTCGACCTCGGCGACGACCAGGCGGTGATCGTGACGGTCCCGGCGGCAGGCCGGGCGGTGGCGCCCTACCAGGGAATCCAGCTCGGCAGCATGTGGTACATCTCGCTGGACTACATCAACCACCAGACCAGCCTCACCGCCGACCAGGCGCGAACCGATCCCGACGGGCGGATGCGCTTCGTGATCAGCGAGCGCGATCCCGGCGTGGCGAACTGGCTGCAGCTCACCGGGCACCGCCGGGGCTACGTCCAGATCCGCTGGCAGCGGCTGACCAGGGATCTCGGTCCCGAGGACGGGCCGGCGACCGAGGTGGTGCCGTTCGCCGGCCTCGCCCGGGCGCTGCCGTTCCACGAGCAGGCGCGGGTGACGCCGGCGCAGTTCGCGGCGCGGATCGCCGCGCGGCAGGCCGCGGTGGCCGAGAGGATGCTGGGCTGATGGCCCCCCCGGCCCCCGCCCCGCTCCTGCTGCGGGACAAGGTCGTGGTGGTCTGCGGCGTCGGCCCCGGGCTGGGCCGGGCGATCGCGGTGCAGAGCGCGCGGGCGGGGGCGGACGTGCTGCTCGCCGCCCGGACCGAGCGGCTGGCGAAGGAGGTCGCCGGCGAGGTGACTTCGCTGGGGCGTCGCGCGGTGACCGCGGTGACCGACGTCACCGACGACGAGCTGGCCGCGGTCCTGCCCTCGGCCGCGCTGGACGCGTTCGGCCGGGTTGACGCGCTGGTCAACAACGCGTTCGCGATCCCGCCGCTGGCCGGCCTGGCCGACGTGGACCTGGACGCGATCCGGGCCGGCTTCGAGACCGACGTGTTCGGCGCGCTGCGGATGACCCGGCTGTTCACCCCGGCGCTTTCGGCGAGCCGCGGGTCGGTCGTGATGATCTCTTCTGCGGTGCTGCGGCATTCGCGGACGCCGTTCGGCCCGTACAAGATGGCCAAGTCGGCGCTGCTCGGCCTGGCCCGGAGCCTGGCCACCGAGCTGGGCCCGCAGGGGATCCGGGTCAACTCCGTCGCCCCCGGCTACATCTGGGCCGGCTCACTGAAGTGGTACTTCGGCCAGCTGGCCAGGCAGCGCGGGGTGAGCGTGCGGCAGGTCTACGATGAGACCGCGGCCGGGATGGACCTGCGCCGGCTGCCCGAGCCCGACGAGGTGGCCGACGCCGTGGTGTTCCTCGCCTCCGACCTCGCGCGCGCGATCACCGGCCAGTGCCTCGACGTCAACTGCGGCGAGTTCCACCACTGACCGGCCCGCACATGACCCCCCGGCCCCCGGCATGACCCCCCACCCGCCGCCCCCGAGCGCCGAACGGGACAGCGTCGGCACCGTCGAGGACCTGCACGCGTCGGCGACCAGGATCACCGGGCTGGCGGACTTCGGCGCCGACGACTACAGCGACGGCCTCGCCGTGCTGCTGGAGTCGTACGCCCTGGAGGCGGGCCTGACCCCGCTGGGCCGCAGGGTGGCCAGGTCGTTCCTGCGCGGGGCGCTGGTGGCCAGGCTGCTGAGCGAGGCGGCGTGGCAGGCCTGGCCGTCGCACGCCGCGGTGCCGGTCGAGCGGCCGGTCTTCGTCACCGGGCTGCCCCGGACCGGCACCACCGTGCTGCACCGGCTGCTGGCGGCAGACCCCGCGCACCAGGGACTCGAGATGTGGCTCACCCAGGCACCCGGCCCCAGGCCGCCCCGGGAGACCTGGCCGGCCAACCCGGTGTTCCGCCAGATCCAGGCGGGCTTTGAGCAGCACCACGCCGAGCACCCGGAGTTCATGGGCGTGCACTACATGGCCGCCGACCAGGCCGAGGAATGCTGGCAGCTGCTGCGCCAGTCGATGCGGTCGGTCTCCTTCGAGTGCCTGGCCCACCTGCCGGCCTACTCCGGCTGGCTGCGCACGCAGGACTGGACCGCCGCCTACCGCAGGCACCGGCGCAACCTGCAGCTCATCGGGCTGAACGACGCCGGCCGCCGCTGGGTGCTGAAGAACCCCAGCCACCTGTTCGCGCTCGACGCCCTGCTCACGGTGTACCCGGACGCGCTGGTGATCCAGACCCACCGCGCGGCGCCGACCGCGATCGCGTCGGTGTGCAGCCTGGCGGCGCAGGCGACGGCCGGCTGGTCGCGCACGTTCCGCGGGGAGGTCATCGGGCGCGACCAGCTCGAGCTGTGGGCGCGCGGCCTGGAGGCGTTCAGCGCCGCGCGCGCGAGATACGAGCCGGCGCGGTTCTGTGACGTGGCGCACGAGGACCTCGCCGCCGACCCGGTCGGCACGGCCGAGTCGGTCTACGCCCGATTCGGGCTGCCGTTCACCGGCCGGGCGGCCGACGCCATGCGCGCGCTGCTGGCCGGCGAGCGGGACGGGGTCATCCCCCCGCCCGCGCACAGCTACGCGCTGGCCGACTTCGGCCTCACCGCCGGGCAGGTCACCGAGCGTTTCGGCGCGCTGCTGCCAGGCTGACGCGCCGGCGGCCAGCGGGGCCATCGTCAGCGGAGCGGGCAGCCGGGACGGGCGGCACGCCGGGGGCCGCAGCGGCGGCCGGGCCGGCGGCCAGCAGGTCCTCGATCATCTCCGGGGGGACCGTGACGTCGTCGAACCACCGGCCGCCGAACGGGCGGCGCACCGGGATGATCTGGTCGCTCGAGTAGGCGAGGATCTTGCGGTTGTAGGCGCGCATCTCGTCCCGGAGCGAGGCCGGCAGCGCCCCGTCGAGCAGCAGGGCGCTCTCCATCTCCGCGAGCAGTTTCCTGGTCTCGTCGATGGTCTCCAGCACGGCCCGGCAGAACTCGGGCGGCAGCACCCCGTACTCACCCTTGATCTCCACCAGGCGGGCAATCGCCTCGTAGGAGACGTCCTGCAGCTCGCGCCGGTCCAGCCAGCGCGTCTCGTAGTTCAGCCGCCGGTGCCACAGCGGCTCCACCATGGCCCGGCGGTGCTCTTCCAGCGTGCGGTGGTAGATGTTGTAGCCGTGCTCCTCGGGCTGTTCGAAGAACCGGCACCCGGGGTCGAGGAACGGCACCATCGGGCAGATCAGCGGCAGCGCGGACCACCCGCCGAACTTGCGGATGAGCCGCTCGGAGTAGGCGATGGTGTCCATGACCGACTGCCGGTCCTGGTACGGCATGCCGATGAAGAACCAGATCATGACGCCTTTCACCCCGGCGTCCAGGGCCCGGGGGATCCAGGCCTCCATCTGCTCCATGGTGTACGTCCCGCGGCCGGCCGCCTTGCTTATCTTCGGGTCGTGGGACTCCGGGGAGAGCATGATGTAAGCGGCCGTCGACTCGCCCATCTTCTTGAGCGTGTCCAGCGGCGTCAGGTTGAACTGCTCGAACGAGACGCTGGCGTACCCAACCTCCTTCACGGCGTCCAGGTAGCGGTGCAGGCGCACCTTGCTCTCCGAATAGCACTGGAGCGCGTATATCGAGGTGCGCTTCGCCGCCTCACGCATGGTGCGGAGCTCTTCGACGATGAGGTCGTTGTCCTTCTGGATCAGCGTCTTGTGCACGCCCATGATGTTCCGGTAGGCGAACTTCGACCCGCCGCACCAGCCGCAGTCGTGAGCGCACCCGGTGTTCGGCAGGGTCATGATCAGCTTGGACGTGGCCGGTCCCGGGCTGGGCGTGTCCCGGTAGTACGACCAGTCGCCCTGCGCGTCGTTGTACCTGGTGGCCGGCTTATGCGTGAAGCCGGCGGCCTGGACCTCGCCGCGCTCCTTGTAGAGCAGGTTCGGGATGGAGCCGAGGTCCCTGCTGCCCTTGCGGACCCTGGTGACCAGGTCGGTGACCGGCTCCAGGGTGTCGTAGCCCTGGACGACGACGTCCACGCTCGGGTACCTGATGAGCTGGCTGGCGTAGTAGGTCGCCGAGATCCCGCCGAAGATGGTGAGCGCCTCGGGGTGCACCTCCTTGAGGACGGCCGCCAGCTCGATGGCGCCGTGGCACTGTGTCATCCAGTGCAGGTCGAACCCGAAGACCGGCGCCTCCAGCCGGCCGAGCAGCCGCCGCACGTCCAGGCCGGGATGCATCAGCATCAGCGAGGCGACATTGACGATCTTGACGTCTAACCCGTGGTCGGCCAGCCGCTGCTTGATCGAGAACCAGCCGATGGGGTACATCTCGTAGATCGAGGTGACGTTGACGCTGTCGCTGTCGCTCAGGTAGGCGAACAGCATGTCGTCACGCTCGCGGAAGTCATAGACGCTCGGAGCGTGCAGCAGGAAGAGGTCAGCCTCGAGCCGCGATGCTATCTGCTGGTCCATCGTGCAGGAATCCTTTATCTCGTAGGTCGAAAGGCCCCCGCGACCTGTGAGTTCCCCCGCTTGAGCCCGTTTCTCAGGCTAGTGCCGGCATGCGGCCGTGGCCAGCATATAATTACCGTGTCCGCCATTCCGCATTCAGCGGCAGTAAATAACCGCCTATTAATGGCTTAAGAATAAATGCCTGTATTGACCGGGCCGCCCAGGGCGCTGCGCCGCCGCATCCCGCGGGCAAGCCCCACGGGCCGTGCCGGGCACCTGGCCCGCTGCTGCTGCGGGGATGAAAGGGATGGAAGCCGCTTATGCCCGCCCAGCGCGGGCCGCGGGAATCACCCGCTGCGGGCGAAGCGGCCGCCCGCGTGAGGGCCGAAAGTCGAACAAGGTGTGCCGTCTGAACCAGGCGGGCGCGGGGCTGCCTGGGCGGCACGCGTGATCGGGAGCTGTGATGCGCAAAACCGCGATCGCGAGTGCCGTCATCGGGCTCGTCCTGATGATCGTCGGCGGGCTGCTGGCATGGTGGATCACCCCGTCGTACATAGCTCAGCTGCCGGGCAATTACAACAAGACCCGGACGTACGACGGAACTATCCACAAGCTGGTCAACCCGGCAGCGCTGGTCACCGGCAACCTGGCCGCTGCCACCTTCACGAACGTGCCTGCGACCCTGACCGAGAACGTCAAGGTGCTGGCTACGTCGGGCGCTTCGGCTCTGGTGCAGGACACCAGAAACATCAGCGCGGCCGGCACCACGGTGGTGCATACGGTCACGCGTTACTCGCTCGACCGGCACACCCTGGAGGCGACCGCGAGTCACCCGAGCAGCTGGGCCGTGACTCCCGCTAAGGGCCTGACCGTCAGCTGGCCGCTCGGCGCCAAGCAGCAGGACTACACCGGATGGGTCTATCTCACCGACACCACGACGACGCTGAAGTATGTCGGGCAGGCGATGCAGGGCGGGATCAGCACCTATGTGTACCGGGCCATCGTCCCGCCGACGCCGATCAAGAACCCGCAGGTGCTGGGGCTCCTGCCGAAGTCACTGCCGGCTTCGCTGGTGCCGCGGCTGGCAGCGGCCGGCCTGATCCCGCCCGCCGACGCCGCCGCGCTGGCCAAGGCGTTCCCCGGCGCCACCTCGATACCGCTCGGTTACACCTACCGGGCCGACGACACCTACTACGTCGCGCCCGGCACCGGGCTTGTCGTGAACGTGGCCAACAACGAGACCGACGCGGCCGGGATCGCCATGCCGAACGGCACGATCGTCCCGGTGATCCCGATCCTCGATTACTCCTACCACGCCAGCCCGTCCAGCCTGTCGGCGGCGGTGAGCGACGCGAACAGCGGCAGCAACACGATCTCGATCTGGGGCGTCGATATACCGATTGCCTTCGCGGCCTTTGGCTTCGTGCTGGTCGTCCTCGCCGTGTTCCTGTGGATGCGGGGGCGCAGCCGGGGCAAGCCGGTCGAGATGCCGCACGGCCAGCGCCATCCGAGCCCGACCGGCCGCGTCAGCTGACCGGCGCCCAGTGCCGGGCGCTATCCGGACTCGGCGGCCGGGTTGCCCACCAGCACGACCCAGACCGGTCCGGGCGCGAACGTCATCGGCTGGCCAGTGCTGGTGGTGAAGGTGGTGCCGCCATCGGCGTCCGGGCGGGACCAGTGCGCCTGATAAGCCTTGCCGTTGCGCAGCACAACCGCGGAGCCGGAGCCTGTCGTTTCGGCGTATGGGGGCCGCCGGCCATACTCAAGGAAGCTGGAGGTGCGCACGACCGTGTGCTGTATGACCACGGTGGCTGCCGATAGCTGGCTGCCTTCGGTGCTGCCGGCCCGCGCGCCATCCATCCAGACAAGCCAGCGCTGGGCGGCCGGGGACCAGACGAAGGTGAAGCGCGCGGCCGGGTAGCTCACCGATGCCGATGCCGTGGCGCGCCCGCCGGCCGGGGCCGGGCCAAACCGGAAGCCGATGCTGTGCGCCGTGCTTGCGCCCTTCGCCTCGGCGAGCAGGGTCGGTGTCCGCCCGTACAGGTTGTACGGCGCGATCCGCTGGCTGTTCCGGAAGTAGCCGCCGACCAGGCCACTGTAGAGGTCGACGATCCTCGCGCGTTCCACGACCGGAAGCAGTTGCGGCTGTGCGCCGGAGTACGCGAACGCGGGGCGGCCAAACTGGCGAAGCAACTCCAGGTCGTCCTGCCTCGCGCTGCGGACCGGGCCGACGACCGGCGGGAAGTGCGAGGAGAAGATTGCCAGGAACCGGCTCAGACCGCCCTCCACCGGCAGCACGTAGACGATGTCGGCGCTGGTGAGGCCGGTCTGCGGCCGCGCGAGCACGATATTGTCGATCTTGACTGCCAGGACCGGCCCGAGGGACGTGACCGGCTCGCCGGTGAACGGCGACAGCAGCACGTGGCGGCTCGGCGTGACCGCAGGCGCCGGCTTATGACGGGGGCTGCTTCGTACCACCAGGCCAGCACTCACGGCGACGGCTGCCACGGCGACCGCTGCGGACACCGCGAGGACGATCCGCTTGTGTATCCACCTCATCGCGCACCCGCCGATCTGCGTCACGGCCGTGCTGCAGTGGATGGCCGGGCAGGTCCTCCGTCAGAAGGTGCGGCGCAGGGCGGCGGCCCTGCCGAGCCGCTGATGCGCCATCTGCACGGCTGCCGCACGCGGGGTCACCGTGCCGTCGCGGGTGCGCTCCAGCAGCTCGCCGGTGGTGTCGCGGATTTTCTCCTCGATCTCCGCGAACGCCTGCACGCGCCCCGCGCCGCGGTACTCGGCCGCGGCACAGATGACACCGCCGGCGTTGGCCACCACGTCGGGGACGCACAGCACCCCGCGCGCGCCCAGTTCGGCCTCAGCCTGGGCCGTGATCGGGATGTTGGCGCCCTCCAGGATCACCCGGGCCGAAACCTTCCCGGCGTTGGCCACGGTCACCACGTCCGGCTGGGCAGCGGGAACCAGGATCTCGCAGTCCATGCCCAGGATGTCATCCCGCGGCACGGAAGTGCCCCCGGCGAAGCCCGCGACCGGGCCGCCGGCCTTGTGCGCCAGCAGGGCCGCGACGTCGAGCCCGTCCGGATTCCAGGTGGCGCCCCTGCTGTCGGAGACGGCGACCACGCAGGCGCCGCGCTCGGCCAGCGCGCGGGCGGCGTGGCTGCCGACCGCGCCGAAGCCCTGGACCACGACCCGCGCCCCGGCAAGCTCGATCACCTTGGCTTCGCTCAGGACCTGGGCACAGACCGCCACCCCGAAACCGGTCGCACCGAGCTCGTCGAGCGGTATGCCCCCAAGCACGGCGGGCAGGCCCACGGCCCGGCCGATCTCGTCATAGACATAGCCCATCGACGTCTCGCTCGTGCCCATGTCCGGCCCGGGCACGTAGTCGCGGAGCTGCCCCATCGCCTGGGCGAAGGCACGCATCACCCTCTCGTGCTCAGCGGGCCCCACGCCGGGCGCCGCGGCGATCCCGGCCTTCCCGCCGCCGTGCGGCAGCCCGGCCAGGGCGTTCTTGAATGTCATGGCACGTGCCAGGCGTGCCACCTCACCGGCGCCGACGTCAGGTCGCATCCGCACGCCACCGATCGCCGGCCCCAGCGCGACGTTGTCGATGACAACCACCGCATCGACCCCCGGGCACGGGCGCAGGAAAACCACCTTCGCCGGGCCCAGCTCATCCTCATCCCAGCTCGCCGAGACCATAGCCATCACCGCCACCTGCCTTCCGGATGACCTTCGGGCACGCTGAAGCTGCGCGCCCCTCATCGTCAGGCTGGCCTGCCCGGGAGCTGCCCTCTAGGGACCATGGTCCCCCGCCCCCCGGGGCGTAGGACTTGGAATCGTAACGTAACGCGCCGGTCGCCGGCCGCCACAAGTGCCAGCTCGGGCGCGCGGCCCTGCTGGCGCATGCGGCGCAGGACCGGCCCGGGCGCCGCGATCATCCTGCCCTGGTCAGGCCGGGGGCATGGGCTTGTATTCGAAGTCGTTGAACAGGCTCACCTGGTCGCACAGGTGCGGGCTGGGCACGCCCGCCGCCGAGATGAAGCCGCTCTCGCCGGGCGGGAGCTCGTCCTGGCCGGTCACGACCGGGCCCACATCCACGGCCATCATGAACGTGCTCCGGTTCTGGGCCGCGCTGGTCCCGCAGTGCGTGGTCACGCCCACGGCCAGCGGGTCGAGGCTGTCCCAGTCCTGGTCCTGGGCCGGCTGGTAGCCCCACTTCGTGATGTCCGTGGTGCCGAAGCCCGGGACGTCCTGGCCGAGCTGGGTGCCGGTGCCGGACAGGATCGTGATCGCGTCGTTGAGGCTCTCCACCAGCAGCTGGTCCTCGTGGCCGGCGAAGTAGCTGCCCCCGTAGCACAGCGTCCCGCACGGCACCAGGCCGCTGGTGTGCGCGAGGATGTGGTACAGGAAGTTGTAGGTCCCCATGCCGCCCAGCCCGCCGAAGGTGCCCAGGCCCAGGCTGGCGTCGCTGAAGTTCACCGCCCCGGTGTACTGCTCGCCGGGGAAGGTCCCGCCTTCGAAGACGTTCCGCTCGAATGCCTCGAGGAAATTCATGAAGATCGACATTGCCGGGCTGCCCAGCGTGGTGACGTCGTCCCACTGGGCGAGGGCCTGGACGGCGGGGGCCAGGTCGGGATGCGTCGCCGGGTCGGTCAGCGGGCTGTTCTGCGCGGCCAGCGTCTGGTAGGCGCGGACCAGGAACGGGATGAAGTAGGGCGCGGCGGGCCGGGTGTTGTCCTGGTTGTCGATCGTGCCGATCGCGTGCTCGATGTTCTCCAGGTAGGCGACGTTGATGCTGGTGCTGGCCTGGAGCATCTGGGTGATCAGCTGCGACCGGAAGATCGTGCCCCAGTACTCGTCGCCCTCGTTCTGCTGGTAGTAGGCCTGCTGCGACGGCTTGGTGTTCCAGTTGTCGAGGAACCCCTGGGCGGGGTTGATGCTGTGCGGCATGTCCTGGAATGGGACGAAGCCCGTCCACTGCTCGGTTCCGTTGCCCAGCGCGGGCAGCCGCGGGTCGACCTTCGTAAACGCCGGCTCGACCGGGATCAGCCCGTCGCCGAAGTAGGCGATGTTCCCGCGGTTGTCGGCGTACAGGAAGTTGTGCAGGGTCGTGATCAGGCTCATGGAGTGCTGGAACTGCTGCAGGTTCTGGTCCCCGCCGAGCTGCGAGAACCCAACCAGCGACCCGGTCTCGCGCATCCAGGACGCGAACCGGAGCGAGAACGCGATGCCGTCCGCCTGATCGGTCGAGAAGACCGGCCCGTCGATCGTGCGGTACACGGTGAACGTCACTGGCGCCTGGCCGGCGACCGGGATCTGCTCCTCGATCACGGTCATCGGGATCTGCCGCCCGTCGAACTCGTACGTCGGCGGGCTGGCGGAGAAGTTGACCTGCTCCATGTAGATCCGCTGGTCGACGAGTTCCTCGCTGGTCGTGGTCCAGGCAATGTCCGCGTTGCGGCCGATGAGCACGAAGGGCTCGCCGGTGATGGCCATGCCGCCCGCGTCATAGCCGGGCGCGTGCAGGTACACCTCCCAGTCGATGCTCGGGGTGCCGAAGCCCTCCTGGGGCGCGCCCCACAGCAGCGCGTGGTGGTCGGCGGATCGCCATGGCGCCACGGCGATGGCGTTGGAACCACCGTGGGACAGCACCCGCAGCGAGATGCCGGTCTTCAGGATCGTCTGGCGGTCCGCGGCCAGCGTTGCGGATGCCCGGGTGACCGCGGCTTCGCTGGCCCGGTCCAGGCCGGCCAGCGTGCTGGCGGTCGCGGGGGGTGTGTTCGCCGCTGGCGGATCCGCGGCGGACGGGCCGGGAACGGTCGTGGGCGCCGTCGGGTCGTCGATCCACCGGGCGTCGTTGAAGATCGCCACGGCGTCCGAGGTCGCCTGGGCATCCCCGTCCTTGGCCAGCTCGGCGTCCAGATAGCGCAGGAAGCTCAGGTTCTGCAGCTCGCTGCCGCCCCCGCCGCCGAACTCCCTGGCCAGGTAGTCGCCGACCGCGACGGTATCGACCGGGCGCCACGGGGCGGGCCGGTACGGCCCGCTCAGCCCGAGAGCCTGGCCGAGCACGAAGAACTCATAGGGCACCTTGGCCTGCTCGCTGGCGGCCGTGGCGTAGGCCGATGCCTCGTATGCGTTGATCCCGGCCGAGAATTCCGCGAGCGCGCTGCGGACCGCCGCGGGCATGGCCAGGTACTGGGTTCTCAGCTCCGCGGGGGTATAGAAGAACGTGCGCACGTCCTCATCCTGGGCCAGCTCGCTAGGCCCGAAGATTCCCGACAGCGTGCCCTCGACGGTCCTCCTGGTCAGCTCGAGCTGCACCATGCGGTCGGCCGCCTGGGCCCATCCGGTCCCGAACCAGACCCCGGCCATAGAACCGGCGTAGATGCTCGGCACCCCGTAGGAGCTCCTGGTGATCACCGCGCTGAGCAAGCCCTGGCCGACCCGCTGCCCGGACGCCGGCAGAGGC
>JASHPR010000158.1 GCA_030038015.1 Streptosporangiaceae bacterium | reverse complement strand
GAGCGGCTGTACGCCGGGCGGCTGCCCGCCCCGCCGGCCCGCCAGTGGCAGCAGCCAGAGCCGGCCGCCAACGAGCTGGGCGCCTGGTACGTCACGACCGACATCCGGGGCGCGGCGGACGGGCCTCTTGCCGGGCGCCGCGTCGCGGTCAAGGACAACGTCGCCGTGGCCGGGGTCCCCATGGCGAACGGGTCGCGGACGGTGGACGGCTACGTGCCCGCCAGGGACGCCACGGTGGTGACCCGGCTGCTGGCGGCGGGCGCGGTCATCGCGATCGCCGTGCTCGCCGTGCTGCCCCCGGGCGGCTCAACGGACAGCCTCAGCTACGCCGCGTACGGCCGGATCGCGCTGATCGGCCACAACCCGTACGTGATGACGCCGTCGCAGCTGCGCGCGATCGGCGACCCGATCGGCCGGCAGACGACCCGCAACTGGGCGGTCGACCCGTCGCTGTACGGCCCGGTTGCGATCGCCGTGGACTGGGCGGCGGCGAAGCTGGGCGGCACCTCGATCTCGCACATCGTGTTCTGGCTGAAGCTGCTGTTCGCGCTGTGCTTCGGCGCGATCGCGCTGGCGCTGGACCGGTTGTGGCGCGGCGACCCGGCGGCCCGGGCCCGGGCGCACCTGCTGTGGACCGTGAACCCGCTGATGCTGTGGGCGGTGATCGGCGGCGACCACATCGACGGGCTCGGCGCGGGCCTGGGGATCGCCGGCCTGCTCGTGGCGCGTACCGCCACGGCCGGCCCGGGCGCCAAGATCCCGCCCGCGCGCGCCCTGGCGGCCGGCCTGCTGGTGGGGGCGGCCATCGGGGTCAAGGCGCCGTACTTCCCGCTCGGGCTCGCGCTGGCCTGGTCGTGCCGGAACTCGATCAAGGCCGTCGCGGCCGCGGGCGCCGGCGGCGTCCTGGCCGTGGTCCCCGGTTACGTGATCGCCGGGCCGGCCGCGCTCAGCGACCTGCTGCGGCGCAGCAGCAACCTGGTCACCTTCGACAGCTTCTGGCGGCTGTTCTACCCGCCGTTCGGCTACGACGGCATGCCCCGCGGGCTTGAGCTGTTCGCCGCGCTCGGCTGCGTCGCCGTGGCCGCGCTGCTGGCCTGGCGGCTGCCGGCCGGGCCGCCGCACCTGCCGGCCATCCGGCCGGCCGTGGTCCTGATGGTGGCCTGGCTGCTGGTCTGGCCGCTGCAGCGGCCGTGGTACGACGCGATCGCGTTCTGCCTGCTGGCCGTGTTCGGCGCGTCCCGCCTGGACTGGCTGATGCTGGTCCGCGCGGTCCCCGCGGCCCTGGCCGTGGCCACCGGGGCCGGATTCGAGCCGCACCCGCTGTGGCTGACCCAGCTCATCGGGTTCGTCGGCAATGACCTGTCGCCCTGGGTCCGGCTGGGCGCGGCCGCCGCGGCGGTCGTACTGTGTGTGCTTGGCGCCTGGGCCTTGCGGCAGCCGCGGGCGGGAAGGCCTGCCGTGGAGCCGACTGCTCCGACGTAGCCGGAAGGGGCCCTCGATGAAGGCGGTCTGGTTCGGAGACGACGGAGCCTGGCATACCACGCTGCGGGGGCGGCAGGTCCTCGCCGACCCCAGGATCAACAAGGGGATCGCGTTCAGCGACACCGAGCGCCGGGAGCTCGGCGTCACCGGGCTGATCCCCTGCGGTCACATCACCCTGGACGGGCAGGTCTCGCGGGTGTACGGCCAGTACCAGAAGCAGACCAGCGACCTGGCGCGCAACGTGCTGCTGAACGAGGTGCGCGACCGCAACGAGGTGCTGTACTACCAGCTGCTGACCCGGCACCTCGCCGAGATGCTGCCGATCGTCTACACGCCCACGGTCGGCCAGGCCATCGAGCAGTACAGCCACGAATACCGCCGCCCCCGCGGCGTCTACCTGTCGATCGACCAGCCCGAGCTCATCGAGACCTCGCTGACCGCGCCCGGCCTGGAGCCCGGAGAGGTGGACCTGGTCGTGGCCACCGACGCCGGGGCGATCCTCGGCATCGGCGACTGGGGCGTGGGCGGGATCGGCATCGCGGTCGGCAAGCTCGCCGTGTACACGGCGGCCGCGGGCATCGACCCGGACCGGGCGCTGCCGGTGATGCTCGACGTGGGAACCGACCGGCAGAGCCTGCTGGACGACCCGCTCTACATCGGCAACCGCCGGCACCGGGCCCCCGAAGCCGAGTACGACCAGTTTCTCGACATGTTCGTCACCGCGGTCGGGAAGCTATTCCCCGGGGCGCTGCTGCACTGGGAGGACATCGGCGTGAGCAACGCCAGGCGGCTGCTCGACCGGTACCGGTACCAGACGCTCTCGTTCAACGACGACATCCAGGGCACCGGCGCGGTCAACCTGGCCGCGGTGCTGGCCGCGGCCAGGGCCACCGGCATCAGCCTGGCCGAGCACCGGATCGTGATCTTCGGTGCGGGCACGGCGGGCACCGGCATCGCCGACCAGCTCTCGGCTGCGATGCGCGGCCAAGGGCTGCCGGAGGATGCGGCGAGGTCCCGGTTCTGGGCGATCGACCGGGCGGGCCTGCTGACCACCGCGACGCCGGCCCTGGGCGCGGCGCAGCGCCGCTACGCACGGCCAGCGGAAGAGGTGGCCGGGTGGCGAGGGGACGCCTCGCCCGGCGGCATCGGGCTGGCCGAGGTGGTGTCCCGGGTGCACCCGACGATCCTGATCGGCACGTCCACGAGCCCGGGCGCGTTCACCGAGCCGGTGGTCAGGGAGATGGCCGCGCACTGCGCGAGGCCGGTGATCCTGCCGATGTCCAACCCGACATCGCTGTCCGAGGCGCTGCCCGCGGACCTGATCCGGTGGACCGAGGGCCGGGCCCTGGTCGCCACGGGCAGCCCGTTCCCTCCCGTCGACTACCGCGGCGTCAGGTACGTGATCGGGCAGGCCAACAACGCGCTCATCTTCCCGGGGCTCGGCCTCGGCGTCATCGCCGCGCGGGCCACCCAGGTGACCGACAACATGCTGGCCGCCGCGGCGCACGCGGTGTCGGAGCTTGTGGACACCGCGACGCCGGGCGCGCCGCTGCTGCCGGAGGTCGAGGCGCTGCAGCAGACGTCGGTCGCCGTTGCCGCCGCCGTGGCGCTGGCCGCCGCCGACGACGGGGTGGCCGGCGCCAGCCTGGGCGGCGACGTGCGCGCCCGGGTCCGCGACCTGATGTGGGAGCCGGTCTACCGGCCGGTCAAGCCGGCCTGAGGAACCGGACGATCGCCGCCGTGAGCGCGCTGGCTACCAGCTGCTGGAAGCGCGCGGTCACCAGCAGCGCGGCGTCGGTGGCGTTGCGCATGTTGCCGCACTCGATCAGCACCTTGGGCACCGTGGTGAGGTTGAGCCCGGCCAGGTCGTCGCGCTGCATGATCCCGTCCACGCCCTCGTACGTGCTTTCCGGCATGGCCGTGTACGCCAGCATCGCCTGCCTGACATCCTCGCCGAACCGCTGCGACGCCGCGATCACCTTGTCGTTCGGCCCGTCCGCGACGGGCTCCAGGATCGTGAACCCGCGGCCGGACGGGGGGGCGCCGTCCGCGTGGATGTCGACGGCGACGTCCGCGCGGCCCTCGTTGAGGATCTCAGCCCGGCGGTTGACACAGGGCCCGACGCCGTCGTTGCTGGACCGTGTCATCACCACCCGGGCACCGTCCCGGCGGAGGTCGGCCCGGAGGTAGAGGGCCACGTTGAAGTTGAACTGCGCTTCGGTGTACCCGCCGTCGGTGGCCGTGCCCGTCGTGTCGCAGGCCTCCCACCCGGTGCCGTTCCAGATCTGCTGGGCGATGGCGGCCGGGTCGGTGAAGTTGCCGCCGTTGTGGCCCGGGTCGATGCCCACCACCTTCCCGGCCAGCGGCAGCGCCCTCTGGCCCCCTGCGGCCGTGGCGGAAGGCGTCTGGGCCGGCGGCGCCGCCGCGTGTCCTGCCGAACGGGACGGCGCGGGCGATGCCAAGCCGGCAGACCCGGCCGGGCGGGCGGCGGCGCAGCCGGAGGCGGCCAGCGACACCACGGCGAGCCCGATGATGACGGCCCTGGGCAAGCGGCCGGGGCGTGGCCGCGCAGACCTGGCCGGGCCACGGCGATCGGCCGTCGGCCCGGCTCCCGCGGGTTCGGGAAAGCCATCTCGGGGCGCCATCCGCGGCAAGGCTACCGCTACAGCCGGGGGTCCACGGGCTCGCTTTCCAGGGCCAGCACGCCGAACACGCACTCGTGCACCCGGTGCAGCGGCTCGCCGGCGGCGAACCGCTGCAGCGCCTCGATGCCCAGGGCGAACTCGCGCAGCGCCAGCGACCTCTTGTGGCCGAGGCTGCGGGACCGCAGCCGGGCCAGGTTCCCCTCGGCCGAGTACTCCGGCCCGTAGATGAGGCGCAGGTACTCGGGGCCGCGGCACTTGATGCCCGGCTGGGCCAGCCCCTTCGGCCCCCGGTGGACCACGCCGGCGGGCTTGACCACCATGCCCTCGCCGCCGGCCGCGGTGAGGTCGTGCCACCACGCGGTGGCGGCGTCCTCGCTGGCCGGGTCGCCAGGCCGGACGGTGACCGAGCGGGTGCGCCGCAGCACGGCGGGGTCACGGTCGCACAGCCGGCCCAGCACCTCAAGGTGCCAGCCGTGGCCGCGCAGCGCGTGCACCGAGCCCTCCCCGGCGAGGACCTGGAACGGGGCGAGCCTGAGGTCGTCCACGGACGCGACGTCCCAGCAGTAACTACGGTAGGCGGCGACAAAGCCCGCCGCAGCCTCGGCGCGTTCCTGGGCCCGCCGCAGCAGGGCAGCCACGTCGACGCCGCGCGCAACGGCCGCGGCCAGGGTGGGAAGCTCGGCGTCCAGCGCCGCGGTGGCCGCGGCGCCGACCGGGGCGTACTGGCCGCGGAGCAGCTCGCCGGCCTTGGCCGACCAGGGCAGCAGCTCGCAGTCCAGCGCCAGCCAGTCGGTCCCCAGCTCTTCCCACAGCCCGGCCGCGCCGATCGCGGCGGCGACCCGGCCGAGCAGCTCCTGCTCGGTGGCGCGGTCAGCGAAGAACGCCCGCCCGGTCCTGGTGTAGATCACGCCGCGGCCGCCTTCCGGGTCGCCGAACCGCCGGCCTGCCGCCGAACCGTCCCGGCAGGCGATCACGACCGCCCGCGAGCCCATGTGCTTCTCCTCGCAGACCGCCTCGGCCACGCCGGACGCCCGGCAGGCGCCGAACGCCTCCCTGGGATGTTCCAGGAGCCCGGCCTCGCCGGAGGTGGCGGTCGGCGCCATGGTTGGCGGCAGGTAGATGAGCCAGCAGGGGTCGATGGCGAACCGGCTCATCACCTCGAGGGCGGCGGCCGCGTTCTCCTCGCGGATGGTCACGGTTGACCCGGTCAGCCGGGTCTCGATGATCCGCTTGCCCAGGACATCGGCGATGTCGAGCTCCGCGGGCTCCCGCTGGCCGTCCGGGCCTGCCGCGCCGCGCTCCCCGTCCGGCCCGGCCGCGCCGCCAGGGCCCGGGCGGACGGCCAGCGGCCTGGCCGGCTGGTAGTGGACCGCCCTGGCCGGCACCGAGACCAGCTCGCGCTCGGGGTACCGGAGCGCGGTGAGCTTCCCCCCGAACACGCAGCCGGTATCCAGGCAGATCGTCCCGTTGACCCACACGGCCTCGGGCACGGGGGTGTGACCGTAAGCGACCATGGCCCGGCCGCGGTAGTCCTGCGCCCACGGGTACCGCACTGGCAGTCCATATTCGTCGGTCTCGCCGGTGGTGTCGCCGTACAGGGTGAACGCCCGGACCGCCGCCGACGCGCGGCCTTGCATGGCCGCGGGCAGCCCGGCGTGGGCGACCACCAGCTTGCCGTCGTCGAAGACCAGGTGGCTGAGCAGCTGGTCAAGGAACGCAGCGACCTGCTGGCCGAACCCGGGCGGCTCAGCGGCGAGCTGCGCCAGGCTCTCGGCCAGGCCGTGGCTGACCGTCACGTTGCGCCCGCGCAGTGCCCGGGCCAGCTTGGCTTCGTGGTTGCCGCTCACCGAAACACCGGACCCCTCGGCGGCCATGCCCATCACCAGCCGCAGCACGGCCGGCGTGGCCGGGCCGCGGTCGACCAGGTCGCCGACGAACACCGCTTTCCTGCCGTCGGGATGCCGGGCGGTGCCGCCGTCGGCGTCCACGGTGTAGCCCAGCCGGCCGAGCAGCTCGGCGAGCTCGTCGTAGCACCCGTGGACGTCGCCGATGATGTCGAACGGCCCGTGATCCGCCCGCCGGTCGTTCCACAGCGGCTCCCGCTCGATCACGGCGGCGTCCACCTCGGCCTCGCTGCGCAGGACGAACACCCGGTGGAATCCCTCCTGGCGCAGCCCGCGCAGGCCGCGGCGCAGCTGGGCCTGCTGCTGCCGCAGCACGTGCGGGCCGAACCCGCGATCCGGCCGCGCCGCGTTACGCGCCGCGCAGGCCGCCTCCGGCAGGTCGAGAACGATCGCCACCGCCAGCACGTGGTGCCGCCTGGCCAGCTCGATCAGCGACGCGCGCGCGGCCGCCTGCACGCTGGTCGCGTCGATCACGGTCAGCCGTCCGGCGGCGAGCCGCTTGGCCGCGATGAAGTGCAGCACCTCGAAGGCGTCCGCGGTGGCCGACTGCTCATTCGGGTCGTCGCTGACCAGCCCGCGGCAGAAGTCCGACGAGATGACCTCGGTGGCCAGGAAGTGCCGCGCGGCAAAGGTCGACTTCCCCGAGCCGGTCACGCCGACCAGGGCCACCAGCGAGAGGCCGGGCACCTTGATCACGGTCATCGCCGGAACACCGCCAGCTGCGACGGGCAGCCGACCGGGGCGCCCGTGGGCGCGGTGCCCTCGGGCCCGATGCCGGACAGCTCCACGCGGTAGCCGCGACGCGCCGCGACGCCCTCCGCCCACTCGGAGAACTCCCCCCTGGTCCACTCGAAGCGGTGGTCCGGGTGCCGGAAGCTCCCGTCCGGCAGTCCCGCGAGCAGCACGTTGTACTCCGCGTTTGGCGTGGTGACGGCCACGGTCCGGGGGCGGGCGTCCGCAAACAGGACTTTCTCGAACGCCACGAGACGGGGCGGGTCCAGGTGCTCGATCACCTCAACGACGGCGGCGGCGTCGAAGCCGCGCAGGCGGACGTCGCGGTAGGTGAGCGAGCCATGCAGCAGCTGCACGCGCTCCCGCTGCCTGGGCGCCATGGTGCCGAGGTGCAGGCGGCGGGCAGCCCCCTCCAGGGCGCGGTGCGAGACATCCAGGCCGACGATCCGCTGCAGCCCGGGCTGCTTCAGCAGCCCGGCGAGCAGCTTGCCGGAACCGCAGCCGAGGTCGAGCACGCTGCGGGCGCCGCTGTCGGTGATCACGCCGAGCACCGTCGCCAGGCGCTGCTCGTGCAGCGTCCGCCCGGGCTCCGTCACCTGCTGCTCCACCGACTCCTCGGTCGCGTCGCTCTCCTCGTCACGCCGGTCGGGGTCACCGGCCTCGTCCGCGAACAGCGCGGCCAGCGCGTCCCTGGTCAGCCGCTGGTCGTGGCGCAGGTAGCGGCGGGCGATCAGCTCGTGGTGCGGGTGCGCCGCGAGCCACTGCCCGCCGCGGCGGAGCAGCTTGCCGATCTCGTCGGCGCCGACCCAGTAATGCTTGTCATCGTCGAGGACCGGGAGCAGCACGAAGAGGTGCTCGAGCAGGCTGCGCAGCCGGGCGTGGCCGGCGATGCGCAGCGCGACGTACTGGCTGTCCCCCCAGCCGGGGAACTGCGGGTCCAGCGGCAGGGCCCGGGCCGCGACCGCGTAGCCGAGCGGCTCGAACAGGCGGCGGGCCAGGTCAGGCCCGCCGCGGCAGGGCACGACGGGAAGCGACGCCTCGAGCGGGATCGGCTGGCCGGCCAGTTCCTGCCGTTCCTTGCTGCGCCCGCTCATCGCGGTGCCGAACAGCCGGGCCAGCGCCACGGACAGGAACGACGACGCCACGTACGGCCGGTCGTTCACGTAGCGGGCCAGCGCGAACCGGACAGGCCGCCCGGCATGACCTCCCCGGACCAGGCCCACCGGGTCGACCTCCACCAGGATGGCGGCCGAGCAGCGTTCGTCGTCCGCCTCGGGGAAGACCACATGGGCGGTGCCGAAGCTGAGCTCGGCGACGTGGTGCCGGCCGGGGTTCTTGTGCAGCAGGAATCCCAGGTCGGTCGCTGGCCGGTAGGTGGTCGAGATCGTCAGCAGCACGCGGGCTTCACTCCGCTTTCACGTGGGCCCTGTCGCGGCCGGTCAGGGACCGCGGGGTGGCCAAGGTTAACAGCCGGCGAGGCGGGCACTCGACGCATTTCCGCCCCCAGGGTGAGCCGTGAACCCGTACGATGCCGACAGCCGTCACATAGACGTCAGGCAAGCAGCACGGGGAGCATCTCGGTGATCGTCCGCAGGGGGTACTCGGTACCCGAGAACATCACCATGTTCTACGCCGGGGCAGGCCTGGTGGGGTCGGTCTATCCGTTCATCATGGCGCATACCGGCGGTCACGGCCTGGAATGCCCGCTGCGGGCGCTCACCGGCGTGCCCTGCCCGTTCTGCGGCCTCACCACGGCCACGGTCGCGCTCACCCACGGCCACTGGGCCGCAGCGGCCGCGACCAGCCCGCTCGCCTACCTTGTCGCCGCCCTTACCGTGGGCACGGCGCCGGTGCTGGTCGCCCGGAACGCCGGGCTGGTGGCCCAGCCGCGCGCCTGGTCTGCCGCCGCGCGCCGCCGGACCGGCTGGGCCGTCGCCGTGGTGATCGTGCTGAGCTGGGTCTTCCAGCTGCACCGGTACGGCTTCCTCTGATTCGCCGCACCGCCAACCCGACACGGTGATGTCCGTCACCAGAAAGGCGCCCCCAATGACGTACGAGAACTCCCCAGGGGGGAATGCAGGACCGCCCGGAGGATATGGCGGGCCGCCGCCAGGCAACGCAGGGCCCCCCGATGGCTACGGCGCCCCGCCGCCGCCGCCCGGCTATGGACAGCCTGGAGCCGCTGGCCAGCAGGGCTATGGCCAGCCAGGAGGTTACGGCCAGCCAGGCGGCTACGGGCAGCCCGGGAACCCAGGCCAGCAGCAGTACGGCCAGCCCGGCGGCTACGGGCAGCAGGGTTACGGCCAGCCAGGAGGTTACGGCCAGCCCGGCTACGGGCCTCCCGGGGGGCACGTGAACCCGGCGGGGAACTACGCAAACTGGCTCGTCCGGGCGGGCGGCTACCTCATCGACGCGGTCCCCGTCTGGATCCTGGTCGGCATCGGCTCGGCGACGCGCAATTCGGCAATCTATTTCCTGTTCCTGATCGTCGGCATAGCGGTCTGGGGCTACAACCGGTGGTACCAAGCAGGGAGAACGGGCCAGTCCTGGGGGAAGAAGGCGCTCAACACAAGCCTGATCAGCGAGGAGACCGGCCAGCCGATCGGCGCCGGAAAGGCCTTCCTCCGCGACATCTGCCACATCGTCGACTCCATCATCTGCTACATCGGCTGGCTGTTCCCGCTCTGGGACGCAAAGCGGCAGACGCTGGCCGACAAGATCATGCGGACGGTCGTCATCCCGTCGAGGTGACCGGGTCGCGGGCTGTCCTTGCGCCCGCACGAAGGGCGCCGCGCGGCAACGGGCAAGCATTCCCGGCTGCCTGCCGCGGCGCCCCTTCGCCACGCGCGGCCGCCCGCCTACGCGCAGGCCCCTTTGCCACGCGCGGCCGCCCGCCAATGCGCAGCGCCCTTTGCCACGCGCGGCCGCCCGCCTATGCGCGGCCGCCGGTGATCGCGGAGACGGCGGCCCTGGCAGCCGCGCCCACCTGGGCTATGCCCGCGGACTTCGATGGCTGGCCGCTGGACAGGACCGCGACGAGGATCTCGTGGCCCCCGCTGGAGACAACGCCGATGCTGTTGGTCACCCATGTGACGGGGCTGCCGTCGGCAAGCCAGCCGTCGTTGACGGCCGGTGAGGTTCCCGGCGCGGCCGCCGTGGCAGCCCCCCACGCCTGGCCGGCGGCCACGTGCTGCATCAGGCCCAGCTCGTAGGAGCGGGACGGTGCCGAAAGCGGCGACCGGCTCGACGCGAGGTCGGCCAGCAGCCGCAGCTGGTCATCGACGGTGGTGCCGGTGAGTTCCCAGGACAGCCCGCTGCCCGGCCTCGTCTGCCGCAGGCCGAGCTGCTGGTTGGCATAGCTGAGGCCGATTCCCCGCCCGATCTGCTCCCAGAGGTCCCTGGCGGCCTGGTCGCTGCTGTTCTCGATCATTTCTGCCGCCAGGGCCTGCTGCCGCCGGCTCAGTGGCGTACCCATCTGCTGGTGCTCGAGCAGCAAGCTGGCGAGGATGTCCGCCTTGACGATGCTCGCCGCGTGAAACAGGCGATCGCCGCCGATCACAGCGACGGCTCCGGTGGCCGCGTCGACGGCTCCCGCGGCCAGGCTGCCGGTGCGGTTCCGCAGCACCGGGGCGAGGGCAACGGCCAGCCGGCTGTCCTCCTCGGCCGCGTCCTGGAACCGGATGCCGCCCGGCGCGTCCAGCACCGCGGATCCCCACTGGCCCGCCGTCGCCAGGTGTCCCGCGGCCTGGCCGGCCTTCCGGCCGGCCTGCGGCCCGGCCGGGTGCGGCCCGGCCGGGTGCGGCCGCCCGCGGGGAAGAGAGAGCACGACGATGACCGCGGCAGCGAGCACGAATGTCAGCGCGATCGTGATCCGCTCTCCCAGCCGCAGCCGGCCGGCGTGCGCCGGGGACCGCCGCGGCTGACCTCCCCTGCTGGGCATGCCTTCCCCCTGAACGCCCGATTCTTCCCGCGTCCGGCAAAGCGGCACACGGTCCACTGAAATGGGATGAACGAAATACCCGCGCCATTATCGAGCCCCGGAAAATGCCCGGCGCAGCGTGAATTCCCCGTTCCCGTTAATGCGGAAGCGAGCATAAGCCGGGTTGCCGGGGCACGTCTCCGGAAAGGACCTTTCTCAGGTTTTACCCCGCTGGCCCCAGCTATCCCAGAGATCCCTCTAGACCCTCGGCGGCGAGGGGGATCTCGCCGTGGAACGCCGCGGCGGCGGCCTGCGACCCCCCGCCGCCGGCCATTGCCCGGCCACATTACCTTGACTTTTCCTGCGAACGGCGACCGCAAACCAGGGCATATCACCCGTGATCACGACCAGAAGGGGGGAAAAGTCGTCTTCGCCGGGGCAGGTCACACCCCCAGGCCGGGTCACGCGGCCCGACTGCCCGGTCGCGCGGCTTGACTCATGCCACATATCCGTGTAGTCATACGGATGAACGGATAGGGGATGACGGGAAGGGCGGGGCGTGGTACCGCGTACCCATGAACATCCGGTCGACCCGGCGCGGGTCGACGCCGCGCGGGCCGGCCTGCTGTCGGTCGCCGACGCCGGCCGCCTGGCCGGCCTGCTGGGCATGCTGGCCGACCCGGTGCGGTCGCGGCTGCTGTTCGCCCTGGCCGCCGCCGGGGAACTGTGCGTGGGCGACCTCGCCCTGGCCCTCGACGTCACCGAGGACCAGGTGTCATACGCGCTGAAGATGCTCCGCCTGGCGGGGCTGGTCAGCTTCCGCAGGGACGGCCGCCTGGTGTGTTACCGGCTCAGTGACGGCTTCCCGCACCCGTTGCTCGAGCACTGCCTGCGCCAGCTGCTGACCATCGCGGCCCCGCCGCAGGCGGGGGAGGCCGGCCATGCGGGTGCTTGACGCGATCGGCCACGCGCTCGCGGTGGCAGGGTCGATGACCTGGGAGATCACCTGGTCACTCATCCTCGGCTTCACGCTGTCGGCGATCGTGCAGGCCGTGGTCCGCCGGGAGGCCATCACCCGGCGGCTGGGCGGCGACCGCCCGGCGACGCTGGCGCTCGCCGCCGGGCTCGGCGCCGCCTCGTCGTCGTGCTCCTACGCGGCGGTCGCCCTGGCCAGGTCGCTGTTCCGGAAGGGCGCCAGCTTCACGGCCGCGATGGTCTTCGAGATCGCCTCCACCAATCTCGTGATCGAATTGGGCATCATCCTGGCGCTGCTGATCTCCTGGCAGTTCACGCTGGCGGAGTATGCCGGCGGGGTCATCATGATCACCCTCGTCGGCGTAACGTTCAAGATCTTTGTCGGGGAGAAGCTGGTCGCAGGGGCCAGGCGGCAGGCCGAGCGCGGGCTGGCCGGGTCCATGGAAGGCCACGCCGCCATGGACATGAGCATCGCGTCCGGCGGCAGCTTCTGGCAGCGGCTGCTCAGCAGGGAGGGGTACACGGCGGTCAGCCACATCTTCGTGATGGAGTGGGCAGCGGTCATCCGCGACGTGGCCGGCGGGCTGCTCATCGCCGGCGCGGTCGGCGCCTGGGTGCCCGATTCGTTCTGGCGGCACCTGTTCCTCACCGGCCACCCGCTCGCGGCCGCGCTGTGGGGGCCGCTCATCGGCCCGGTGATCTCGCTGCTCAGCTTCGTGTGCTCGATCGGCAACGTCCCGCTGGCCGGGGTGCTGTGGAACGGCGGGATCAGCTTCGGCGGCGTCGTGGCGTTCATCTTCGCCGACCTGATCATCATCCCGATCCTGATCATCTACCGGAAGTACTACGGCACGAAGATGATGCTGGTGATCCTGGGGATCTTCTACGCCACCATGGTGATCGCCGGGTACATCATCGAGTTCGTGTTCAGCGGGCTTGGCCTGGTCCCCACCGAGCGGGCCGCCAGGGTCGCCGAGCATGGCATCCAGTGGAACTACACGACCGTTCTCAACATCGTCTTCCTGCTCCTGGCCGCGGCGCTGCTGGTGCGCTTCTTCCGGTCGGGCGGCGGGCCGATGCTCAAGATGATGGGCGGCGCCCCGGACGAGCACTCCGGCGAGCACGCGCACCACGCCGCGCACGGCGAGGCGCACGGGACCGCGCACGGCGAGGCGCACGGCATGCGCGGCTGAGCTGGCGGGCTAGGGAACCACCGTCACCGGCCACTTGCCCGCGCGGACCAGCCGGGTCGCCAGCGACCCCACGAACCGGTGCCCGGCGTGCTCCGACGCCCCGACGATGACCGCGTCCGCCTTCGTCTCATCGGCCGCGCGGGTGATTTCGGTCCACGGGTCCCCCAGCACCGCGCGGAACTCCAGCTCCACCCCGATGTCTGCCGTGCGGTCCCGCAGCTCTTCCTCGAGCTCGCTCGCGGTCTGCGTCGCCACGTCGTTAATCGCCGCCGCCAAGCCAGGGGCCATGCCGATGCTCGACGACAGCCGTGCCACGTAGACAGCCAGCAGCCGGCAGTGCTGCCTGCGCGCCAGGCCGGCGGCGTAAGCGGCGGCCCGCCACGACGTCCGCGAGCCGTCCACCCCGACCAGGATCAGCGACGGCCCGTCGGTACCCAGCTCAAAACCGGCCTCGAGGGGAGTCACATGCCCAGTTTGCCAGCCTGGCGGCGCGCCCGTACCGGCCCGCGCGGCCGCCTTCAGCCGGCGTCCCGGTCTTGGCAGACCTGGCCGCCGAGCGCATCGAGGGGTCAGCCGATGCTGGCGATGGCCCGGCCGGGGCCGGGGGCCCACAGGTCGGCGCGCCGCAGCGGCCCCCGCATCATCTGCTCGCTACGCGGCGCCGTCGCGCGGCTTGGCGCCCTGCTGGGTGAGCAGGCCGCGCAGGCGCCCAACCTCGTCGCTGAGCATGTGCAGCCCCTCGGCCAGGGACGGCAGGTCGAGGGGAGCGGCGGCCCAGTCCCGCTGCCGTGCGGCCCTGTCGGCGACCAGCTGCCGCTCCCTGTCGCGCAGCGCCGCCGCGTTCTCGTAGTCCTCGGCTGAGGCAGCGGCCTCCTTGTCGCGGCGTGCCTGCGCGATCTGCTGGTCCAGGTCGCGCACGTCCGGCCCGGTGCCCATCTGCTGCTCGACGGCTGACATCCGCGAGTCCAGTGCCTCGAGACGGCTGAGGATCTCTGCCAGCACCGTGCTCTCCGCGCTCGTGGCGGTGCCACCCTGGCGGTGACGAGGCGCCGTCCCGCCGGGCGCTGCGGGCCCGGCATGGCCGCTATCCTCGCCCTCGGCGTCGCCGAGCAGCCGGATCACCTGCTGGCGGACCCGGCTGAGGTCCGCGCCGAGCTCGGTGAGCACCTGCGCCGCCGGACCTTCGCCCTCGCGGAGCAGGCCGAGCAGGATGTGCTCGGTGCCGATGTGGTGATGGCCAAGCTGAAGGGCCTCGCGGAGCGACAGGTCCAGGGCCCTCTTGGCCCGCAGCGTGTACTGCGTGTGGCCGCCCGCAGCCGGGTCCTGGCCCTGGCCGGTCATCTGTTCCACCTGCTGGCGGATCGCCTCCAGGCTGATCCCCAGCGCCTCCAGGGCCTCGGCCGCTATCCCGTCCCGTTCCTGGACGAGGCCGAGCAGGATGTGCTCGGTGCCGATGCGGCCCCCGCACAGCCTCCTGGCCTCCTCCTGGGCCAGGTCCAGCACCCGACGCGCCTCGTCGGTAAACCGCCCGAACATGGGTCCGCTCCGTCCCTCTAAGCCTCGCCCGGTCGTGCCGTTCATGGTCAAGATACATCGCGTTCTGCAAGGTCGGCAAGATATATCGTGAATTGGGTGGCGAGCTGCGGGGCCCCGGCGAGGGCCCGCGGGCCGGCCGCCGGCCGGCAGCGGCGGGGCCCGTTACATTCTGGCCTCCGGCTCCGTCATAGCTGGGAGAACACGCTGATGTTCCGTCATAGTTGCGAGGACACGCTGATGTCTCGTGGTCGCGCGCGGGGCGGCCTCGCTGACAACGTGCGCGGCCGGCGACGAGAACACCAGCGCTGCCCTTGGCTGGTGACTCCGTGTGTGGTGAAGACCGCTTCGGGTGCGACCGCGATCGGCGCATCCAGCAGCGCACGCCAAAATTCCCTTGCCCCATCCCGTGCGGCCCTGCCTAGCATGCGGCGGTGAAGGGGCCGCCTGCGGGCATCGAGGAGTGCGACATCGTCGCGGCCCTGGCGGGCCATTGGGGACTCGCGACCATCCAGCTGAATTACCTGGCGGTGGGGTTCGGCGATCATCACTGGATCGCCACCGAAGCCGAGGGTCGCAGGTGGTTCGTCACGGTCGCCGAGCTGGGCGGCGGCTGGCGGGGCGCCGCCCCAGAGCAGGGATGGGCGGACCTGCGGGCGGCGATGGGCGCGGTGATCGCCTTGCGCGACGCCGGCCTGAAGTTCGCGAGTGCGCCAGTGCCGGCGCACGACGGACAGCCGCTGGCCCGGCTCGGTGATCGCCGCGCCGCGATCCTGTTCCCCTATCTGGAGGGCACGGCCGGGACGTTCAGCCGGCGCATGCCGCAGCGCGAGCGGCTAGCGCTGATCCAGATGCTGGCGAGGCTGCACGGCGCGACCGCTGTGCTCGGTGACGCCGCCCCGGTCCGCGATCTCACGCCGGCGTCGCTGCCGGGCCTGCAGGCGGCGCTGAGTGACCTCGGCCGGCCGTGGGCGGGCGGCCCGTACAGCGAACCAGGCCGCCAGTTCCTCACCCGCCGCGCGGCCGGCATCGCGGCGGCGCTGGAGCGCTTTGGCGACCTCGCCGGCCAGGCCGCTGCCAGCGGGCCGCCCGTGATCACGCACGGGGAACCGCATCCGGGCAACGTCCTGCGCTCGGGCAGCAGGCTGCTCCTGATCGACTGGGACACCGTGGGCATAGCGCCGCCCGAGCGGGACCTGTGGCACGTGGCCGGCTCCGACGGCCCGGAGGCCGCCTTGTACTTCGAGCTCACCGGCCGGGTGGTGAGTGACGTGGCGCTGGCGGCATACCGGCTGCGCTGGCAACTGGACGACCTCGGGCTCAACGTGGCGCTGTTTCGGAGCCCGCACGCCGACGACGCGAACACCGCGGCCATGTGGGCGGACCTGCCCCGCCTGGCCGACGACATCACGCGGCTGGCGGACGCTGGCTAGCCCGGGCCGTTCACCCCTTGCTGGCCGGCTCGGCGGCGTCGAGCAGGTGCCGTGCCTCGGTGGCGTAGCGCCCCCCTCAAGATCGTGTTCGCCGCTCTGGCCATCAGTCGCTGGATCGAGCATCAGAGCTGCTGCGGGATGCCTCAGCCCGGCGCTGCGGGGTGCCTCAGCCGGGCGGTGGATGCTTCCGCCTGGCGGCTACTGGATGCCGAGCGCGGCATTGATCCTTGAACTGGAGTCGGCCTTCTCGCAGCCGCCCACGCCGAGCTTCAGCTCGATTCCGAGGGTCTCGCACAGCTCGGCTTCCGCGACCGCCGACGGCTCGCTGCGGTCGCCGCCGTTCGCGAACGTGAGAGACGCAGCAGGGAAGCGCTCCCGCAGCGACGCAAGCGTCTTCTTGACCGTGGCATCCTCATCGAGGGCCGGGACTGCCTCGTCGACGATCCGCAGAGCCCTGACGATTTCGAGGCGGTCATCCAGCGGGGTTATGATGCGGCCCTTCTTCATTATCTGCTGCTCATCGTTGTTAACGATGACGATGAGGCGGTCACCCATCTCGGCGGCTGCTTCCATCATGCGTATATGGCCAACGTGAAGTGGGTTAAAGTAACCGCTCACAATGCTGATCCGCAGCGCTGTGGAGGATGCGGGGACTTCACTTTCACGTTGGCCGTTATTCACAGTAGAACTCCGTTCGGAAGGGATATAAACCCTTGACGGCGGCCCGTAACTCGGAGGCCCGGCCAGGATGGCCAGCTAGAGCAGCAATCCTGTCAAGGATACTCCGCGTATGCGCCAAAGCATTTTAGTGGTGGCACTGGGGCCCCGCAAACGTAACGTTCAAGGTCTCAGCTGCTCCACAGGTTGCGGCGCCCGGCGCTTCGGCCAGGCGGGCCGTCGGCGCCGGGTCACGCCGGGCGGCGCCCCCCGGTGCTGTCCGTCCCCTGGGTCCGCGTGACATGGTGGGCAGGTGGCGCAGGCGGTTGAGATGTACCTTGACGACCGGGCAGATGCCGCGGTCCGCAGGCTGTGGCATCTCCTGGCCGAGGCTGGCTTGCCGAGCCTGGCGACGTGGACCCACCGCCGGCACCGCCCGCACGTGTCCCTGGCCGTCGCCGATGGCATTTCACGCGGACGTTAACGCGGCGCTCGGTGGTGGGCGCGTTCGGCATTGGGATTACTACCTGCCAGGCAACTGGATACCGCACTGCACGCTGGCGGAAGGGCTGGGCAATCGGAAGCTGCGCGGGCGTTCGGGCTCTTGCACGGATATGAGCCCATCATTGCCGCTGTCACGTCGGTTGGCATCAAAGACATCGCGAGCGGCGTCATCACGCCGTTGACGGCCTGACCTCGTGGGATTGCGCCGGGCCCCGGGGCGTGGTTGGTCAGTCCGGCAGCACTGCCAGCCGCAGCCGGCGCAGCCGTGCCGGATCGGCTATGACCTCGATGGCGGTGATCCGGCTCGCGGGGCTGACCGCCAGGGTCAGCACGACCTGGAGCCTGCCCGCGGGCGCGAACACAATGCCGACGGAACCGTTCACCAGCGCCAGCCGGGAATGCGTGGCCCGGGGTGAGGCCGCGAGCGCACCCCGGCCGACCATCCCGGCGCCGCGCAGCAGCACCGGCCCGCCGGCGGGTGCGGCCGCAGCGTCGGCTGCCAGCGTGACCTCGGGGTCAAGCAGCGCGATGAGGGCCTGGAGATCGCCGCCCCGGGCAGCGGCCAGGAACGCGGCGGCCACCTCCCGCTGCCGGGCGAGGCCGGCGGCGCGACCCGGGCTCGGGGCAGTGCGCACCCGGCGCCGGGCCCGGCTCGCGAGCTGCCGCGTCGCGGGAGTGGCGCGTCCGAGCACGGCCGCCAGCTCGGTGAACGGCATGCCGAACATGTCATGCAGCACGAACGCGAGCCGCTCAGCGGGCGTCAGCGTATCGAGCACGACCAGCAGCGCGAGGCCCACCGAGTCCGCGAGAACGGCTTCCTCCTCCGGGTCGGCCGCCATGCCAGCGTGGCCATGCCCGGCCGCCCCGCCATCCCTCGCCGCGGCCTCCGCCTCACCCGGCCAGGAACCGCCGGCCGGCTCCTCGCGCCGGCGCCGGCGCGACCGGAGCATGTTGAGCGAGACCCGGGCGACGACGGTCGTCAGCCAGCCGCCGAGGTTCTCCACTTGGCTGGTGTCCGCGCAAGTCAGCCGCATCCAGGCGTCCTGGACCGCGTCGTCGGCGTCCGCCATCGAGCCGAGCAGCCGGTAAGCCACCGCCCGCAAGTGATCACGGTGCTCCTCGAAAGCGGCTGCCAGCAGGTCACTGTCGGCCATCTGCGGTGTTCCCTCGTTGCCGGGTGCTACCACGCTGACACCCCGCACGCTGCGGATGTGACAGGCCGGACGCGCGGCCTGGGCTGAGTGACAAGCTCCCGGTCCGGACGCCGGGCACGAAGCTTCCCGCGGAAACTTGTGAATGAAGTACGGAGCTATGCCGTGTTCAGGTTATGCGGAATCCGTTCTCATCTCCTGTGAGGCTGTCCTCAGCTTGCCGTGAGGCGCTGCTAAGGCCTGGCCCGCATAGTGCTTAGCGGCCATGGTGTTCACCGGCGCTTGTGCACCGGCGAACGGGCGGAGCCGAAGTATGCGAGAGGCAGGCGAAAGCGGCCCATGGGGGAACCCGCAGAGCTCGGCACCGGAAGTGACACAGGCCTGGCACCCCCCGCCGGGGCTGCCGCCGGGCAGCGCCCCCGGCTGCGGCGGCATGTCCGGGGGTGGCGGCGTGCCGGGCTGCGCATGGCGAGCGCTGGCAGCGGCATCCCGCTGGACGCGTCCGGGCCTGCCCAGCCGCCAGGGAGCCGCGCCAAGCACGTGTTCGCGGTGCTGCTCCTGCTTGCCATCACGGCGGTGGCCGCGGCGGCACATTACAGCACGGGCAAGGTGCTGATCCCGGCCACCTGGCTGGCCGTCGGCCCGCTGCTGGCGTCCCTGCTGCTGTCTCCGCTGGCCACCGCGGTGCTGGCAGGGTGGGCGGTCCTGCTGGGCCTCGGCGTGATCATGGACCAGCCTGGCCATCCGGAGGGCCTGGCGTCGCGGGTGAGCGTCCTCGTGCTGCTGGCCGCGTTCGCCGTGGTCAACGCCGTGCTGCGGGCCGCCGCCCAGCGCCGCCTGAGCCAGGTTCGCGCCGTGGCCAGGGTGGCGCAAAGCGCGCTGCTGCGCGACGTCCCGGCGAGTGTCGCAGCCGGGCGGCTGGCCTCGCGCTACATCTCGGCCGCGGCAGAGGCACGGGTGGGCGGGGACCTGCTCGAGGTCGTGTCCGACGGAGGCGCAGCCGGAGGCCACCCGCGCTGGCTCATCGGCGACACCCGCGGCAAGGGGCTGCCGGCCGTCCGCCTGGCCAGCATCGCCATGACCAGCTTCAGGGACGCCTGCGCCCAGCCGGGCCTGCCGCTGCCCGAGATCGCCAGGGCGGTGGACCAGTCCGTGGCACGGGCGGCCGGCGACGAGGGCTTCGTAACGGCGCTATTCGCCGAGTTCGACCCGCACGGCTGGCTTCAGCTCGTGATCTGCGGCCACCCCCCGCCGCTGCGGCTGGCGGCGGATGGCAACCTCCGGGCGCTGACCCCTACCGCGTACGCGACGCCGCTCGGCCTGCACCCGGACATCCGGCCAGCCACGTTCTCGGTGGGCGCAGGCGACCGGCTTGTCTTCTACACCGACGGCCTGCTCGAGGCACGCGACCGGGCCGGCCGGTATTTCCGGCTGGAAGACTGCCTCGACGCGCTGCGCCAGGCCGATCTCGAGGCGGCCGCGGACGAGCTGCTGGGCAGGCTGCTTGCTCATACCGGGCGCAGGCTCGAAGACGACGTCGCGCTGCTGCTGTTCGAGGCGACCTCCCCGCCGGCGCTCGCGAGCGCGCAGCAGGATGCGGAGCCGTCCTTCGTGACCGGCGTACCGTGATCGCCGCAGGATCATTTGCGACCACCCGCAATCCCACCCTGAACTGGCCGCATTGCCCGCCAGCGCGGGTCTTGCAATCCGGCTGCCATCACTGCTGTCATTCAGTTAGGCACCCGGCTGCCGCTGGGCTGCATTCAGCGCATCGCGGGTGCTAAGAATGGGCGGCTTGGTCCTCGCTCGGCTTGCCCAAGAGGCCTAGCAGGTTAAGCGCCCCTACCACGATGATGATGATGCACCACCATTTGGGTATCTGCCCGCTTGCCAAGCCATAGATGCCGATGGCAAGCAGCACGAGAGCGAGGAACGCAGCCAGCGCAGGGTGGTGCAGAGCTTTCGCTATGCGAGGAAGAATGATCACGCCTTCTCCTTCAGCCACTCCCGCCTGCGCTCAGAGGGCCCTGGTTAGTGGCCCGCGGCCCAAGCGTTCTTACCCTCTGCAGGCGCCGATCGCACCTCATCCGGGAGGCTTGGCCGCACATTATCGAGGCATTCAGGGTGTAAGTTGCCAGATCATGTTCAGGCATTTGCCTGGTGGGACTGGCGAGACCCGGATTCGCGGCGCCGTGCTTGCAAAGGGCGGCCACCCCTTCCGGCGGCCAGGCTGAATCCCAAGAAAAGCTCAGGTCAAAAAACGGTCCTTCACCCGGTTGGGAGTGGTTCGGAGCTCGTGAGGATGACGAGTTGCTGGGTCGCTCGGGTCATCGCGACGTAGCGGTCGACCGCTCCCTCGATGCCCTTGCCGTATGTCTCGGGGTCGATGAGGATGACAAGGTCGAACTCGAGCCCCTTGGACAGTTCCGGGGCCAGCGACCAGACGCGGGATGTCGCCCGGAACGTAGGATCGCCGATGACGCAGGCGATGCCGTCGGCATGCGCGGCGAGCCAGGTGCCGAGGATCGGGCCCAGCTCCGCAGCAGGCCCGTAGGCGACGGGGATGCCGGTGCCGCGGACCGAGGTCGGCACGTTGGCGTCCGGGAGCACGGCGCGGATGACCGGCTCGGCTTCCGCCATGACCTCTTGCGGCGTCCGGTAGTTGATGCTCAGGGAGGCCAGGTTGATCTGGTCGAGCCCGATCCGCTCGAGCCGTTCCTGCCACGACTCGGTGAACCCGTGCCGGGCCTGGGTACGGTCCCCGACGATGGTGAAGCTCCGGGACGGGCAGCGGAGCAGCAGCATCTGCCACTCTGCGTCGGTCAGTTCCTGAGCCTCGTCCACGACGATGTGCGCGAACGGGCCCGCGAGCCGGTCCGGCTCAATGCTGGGCAATGCCGCCTCGTCCACCAGGGCGTCCTGGAAGTCCTCGCCGCGCAGCATCGTCACCAGGCCGACGCCGTACTCGTCGTCGGCCGCCTCGATGAGGTCGTCCACGACCCGGGCCATCTGCTGACGTTCGGCGGCGACGGCGGCATCACGCCGGCGCTTACGCCGTGACGCCTCCGGGTCGCCGAGCCGCTGCCGTGCTGCGTCCAGGAGCGGCAGGTCGGACACCGTCCAGGCCTGAGCGTCCGCGCGCTGCAGTTTCTGAACCTCCCCGGGGCTGAGCCAGGGAGCGCACAGGCGCAGGTAGGCGGGTACCGACCACAGGTCTCCGACAACGTCAGCCGCTTCGAGCAGCGGCCACGCCCGGAACAGGGCCGTGATCAGCTCCCTGTTCTGCTGCAGCGACCTGCGGAGCAGGTCAGCCGGGACGTCGCCGTCATACTTGTCCATCAGGATCGTGAGCAGCTCCTCGAGTATCTGGTCGCGCGCCTCGTTGTGGGGGGTACCGGGTTCTGGCGCTGCGAACGCCTCGGCCCAGTCGCCGGCGCTCAGCCAGATGTCGGACCAGTGGGTCTCAACCGTCATCCCCGTGCCGGGCGGCTGCTCGTAGAACCTGACGGCCGCCTCGATCGCCTTCACCAGGTCCGCGGACGACTTCAGGCGGGCCACCTCCGCGTCGGCCTCGATCGCTGCCGCGGCTCCCTCGGCGACAAGGTCCCGCAGGGTGCAGGTCTGCACGCCGTCCTCCCCGAGGCTGGGCAGAACGTCGGCGACGTAGGCCAGGTAGGGCTGGTGCGGGCCGACGAACAGCACGCCGCCCCGGCGGTGATCCAGGCGAGGGTCGGAGTACAGGAGGTAGGCGGAGCGGTGCAAAGCGACAACGGTCTTCCCCGTGCCCGGGCCACCCTCGACGACGAGCGCGCCGCGGGATCCCGCGCGGATGATGGCGTCCTGGTCGGCGGCGATGGTGCCGAGCACGTCTCGCATCCGGGCCGACCGGCTGCTGCCCAGGCTGGCGATGAAGGCGGACTGGTCGTCGAGCGCGGCGTGCCCGTCAAGCCCGTCCGGGGTGAAAACCTCGTCCCAGTAGTCGCTGATCCGGCCGCGGGTCCAGCGATATCTGCGGCGGCTGGCCAGACCCATCGGGTTGGCGTGGGTCGCCCCGAAGAACGGCTCAGCCGCGGGGGAACGCCAGTCAAGCAGCAGCCGACGGCCCGCGCTGTCGGTGAGGCCCAGCCGTCCGATGTACACGGGCTCGGGGATGTCTGCGCTGACGATGCGTCCGAGGCACAGGTCCAGACCGAAGCGGCGCAGGGTGCGCAGCCGGGCGGTCAGCCGGTGGATCTCCAGGTCCCGGTCCAGCGCCGCCCGGCCTATGCCGCCGGGCGCTCTGCGCTCGGCATCGAGGCGGCCGGACAACTCGGCGATCGAGTGCTCGAGGCTCTCCGCGATGGCCGCGAAGTGCTGCTCGTCGCCGGCGATCAGTGCCGGGTCGGCCTTGGCGGTGAGACGGTCGGGAAGGTCAAACGCGCTCGTAGTCAGAGAATCCACAACATCAGCTCCGATCTGTGATCGCTCGGCGCGGCGATCCGCCTGGTTCACGCGGACGCTGGCAGCTTTCCCCGCTGACCGCGTCGAGCAGCAGCGTGGCGGCCGCCGTCGCCCGTCGATGCGGATCGTGCCGGCACCGGCCAGCCGCTTCGCGAACTCCTCGTCCGGCGGCGCGCACACCCGCACCTCCGCGCCGAGTGCCCGCAACCGCACGGCGAGTCCGACCATCGGTTCGACGTCCCCACGCGACCCGTACGTACAGCAGCACCCGCACGTCGCGTCCCCCATTTCCGCAGGTTTTGGGCTCGGCCTGCGATTATGCGGTACGACCCGGGTCTTGCCGCAAGCCCCCAGGTGCGCTATAGATTGAAAGTGGAGGGGAGTGGGTATCCTCCTTTTCTTTTTGTCGTCCGCTGTGGACGGACATCCTCGCGAAGCGGCGGCGCGGCGCGTCCCCGGAGTGCTCAGGCGGTCTGGCCGGCCCGCCAGGGCGCGCCAGACCGCGCACGATCAACGGGCCCTCCGGCACGCGGCGCGCTCTGCGCGCCCTTGAAGGCGTAACGAAAGTTCTCACCGGGCAGAACAGCTGCCTGCCCGACTCCGACTGATGGTTGACACCGCTGCTTCATCTGTCATCACCCAGGACGGCCTCCTGTGGCGTACCGTGCCCTGCCCCATCCCGCCCGGCCAGCGGCACAGGCTCCAGGGCGTCCGCCTCGCCGGCCCAGAGCCACTCCCGCCCGCGCGCCTGACCATCCAGCGGAAGGTGTCCAGCCGCGGCGGCATCCAGGTGGCTCGCCAGCGCATCCAGGCCGGCTTCAGCCATGCCGGCCAGACCGTCACTATCGAGTTGGGCGACACCACGCTGCGGGTCATCGATCAGCACGGCGAGCTGATCACCACCGTGCCCCGCAACAGCACCGGCGAGATCAGCCGGTTCAAGGTCTACGGCACTCGCACGCCACGCCGCGCCCGAGCATACGCCGGGCCTTCACGGCGTCAACGTCGTTCGTTCTCGCGCTGAAGCGCTGCGGGCGCTCCACGCGGACGTCGCTGCGGCTCCTGCGTCCAATGGCAGCTGTCCGGGCACGCGTCCATGCTCCAGCTCTGCTCCGCGGCGAGGGCTCCCTCACGCTCCGGCGAAAGGACACGGCGAAACACTCAGTTCGGCCACAAGTCGAGCGAATCCGCTGAGCCTCTCGGCTTTAGCGGGTAAACAGCTTCCAGTGCCCCTCGGAGACGACCTCGACGGTGCCGTCGGTCACTTTGATGGCGGTCTGATCGTCAATGGCGTACGCCGGCACCGGCAGGTTGGCGGCCCATTTTTCTGCCTCCGCCATGGAATTGTCCGGCAGATCCTCGTGATCCACGTGCGGGAAAATCGAGAAATCAACCATCCCCAGCGCTTCGTCGCTACCGGTAGGCGGCTTCCAGCACATGGCTTCCTCGCCGATGTTGGGGGCCATCACCATGCTCCCGCCGCTCACTCCCACCCAGACCGCGCGCAGCGACGGCAGGAGGTCTGCCAGCCCGGACTGCCGCATCCAGTGGCACAGATACAGCGAGTCGCCACCTCCAGCCAGCAGGGCGTCAGTCTCCTGGACCAGGGGGACCCAGAGCTCTTCGTCGATGCTGGGTAGCGCGGTGAGCTCCAGCACTCCCAGGGACTGCCAGCCCAGCTCGCACAACGGCGTGCTGGCTCGTCCGGTGATGAACCGCCATGCCGCGGCAGGACCGCCCATCGGGTGCCCGTACGACGCGGTGGGAATGCAGAGGGCGCTGGACTCGGCAATCGGCTTGCCCAGCAGGGCGGTCAGCGCATCGTGGATGCTCGTGTTCTTGATCCCAGCGGACGTAAGAAGAAGCTTCACAGTTGCCCTTCCTTGCTTAAATCGTCGCCCTGCCTCGATGGGGCCTATCTCCTAACCCCTTTTTGGAGCTCGGCGTGCCGTGGCGGACCAGGACCGGCCAGGCAGCGGGATCACCGCGGATCACCGTCAGCCAGCAGCCGGCCGTCCGGGGTGAACTGTGCACTGCACGTTGCCTCCTTCGGCATTGCGCTGAGCCGACCGTAACCATCAGCGGACGGTCACGTATAGCAGGTAGACGATCGGGGCTGCGGTTACTCATCGCCCTAGTCGCGCAAGCTGACGAGGTCTCCCGGCCGGCCGAGCCTACGCCGGGGCCTTACGAGCCGCAACGGCGTTCGTCCTCGCGCCACGCGCGCTCCGGGCGCTCCACGTTGACCTCGCTCGTGCGCAGGCGTTCACTGGCAGCTATCCGGGATTGGAGCCAGAATCCCTAGAAACCGTCAAGCATCAGCTGAACACAATCCGTCAACGATCAGCTGGACCTAGGCACAGAACAGGCCTGCCTGTCCTCCGGTGACTGACGTGCGACATTCCTCCGCCATGTGATCTGCGACAGTGGCGTGTTTCGGCCACTCTGGTGCGACGTTTCCGCGAGCGTCGGGGCTCGGGAGGCAGGGATTGGCACTGGTTGTTTGGTCGGTTCTCAAGCAGCGTCTGGACGCGGTTCGTGCGGTCCTGGGTGTCGCTGATGTAGTGGAAGTAGCCGCCCGGGTGGGAGTGCACCAGGCGACGGTGCACCGGTGGGTTGGGCGGTATCTGACCGGGCAGCTTGCCGGGCTGGCTGACCGGTCGCACCGTCCGCACTCGTCTCCGCGTCAGGTCGCTGAGGTGGTTGAGGTAGTGGTACTCGGTACTACGCAGTACCAGGAGGACCGAAGAGGACCCGCGATGGACGACCTGACGGAGATGCTGAAGGGGACGCTTGAGGGCTGCGTGCTTGAAATCATCGGCAGCGAGGAGACCTACGGGTACGCCATCACGCGTCGGCTGAACGATCTCGGCTTCGCCGGCGTCATCGAGGGGACGGTCTACACCATCTTGCTGCTGCTGGAGAAGAACGGGCTCGTCCAGGTGACGAAACGACCATCCGGGATGGGTCCGCCGCGCAAGTTCTATGCGCTCAACGACGCGGGGCGCGAAGAACTCACGACGTTCTGGGCGAAATGGGAGTACCTCTCATCACGAATCGACAAGCTCAGGGAGGGCGGGAGATGAACTTCTGAGAGACCATTACAGGCAGCGATCTCACGAGGGAATGGAAGGCGTTCGAAACCCGGGCCGAGGCATTGCCGGCCGACTACCGGGCTGCGTGGGAACAGATCAAGGTTCACCTCTTCCCCTACTCGGCTTCACGGGTCGCAACCTGATGCCGATTCTCGACGGCGCCCTGGGGCTGCACGAAGAGACAGCAGGCTGACGTGGGCATCCAAGACATCATCGAGGGCAAGAAGCAGTGGCGGGCGCACATGGCGCGGGTCAAGGCGCTCCCGCCGGACTACCAGATCGTCTACAAGGAGATTCAGAGGTATCTCTTCAGGGTCG
>JASHPR010000157.1 GCA_030038015.1 Streptosporangiaceae bacterium | reverse complement strand
GCTGGTGCTGCCCTGGCGCGACCTGCTCGCCCTGGCCAGGGCGCCGGCCCGGCTGATGGGCGCGGCGGCGCTGGCGCTGCTGGCCGTCGGCCTCATCGCCGTGGCCGGTCATGCCGGGCAGGTGTCGCTGGTGCCGGTCGCCGCGGCGCTTGCCCTCGGCTACCTGGCCGCCGCCTGGCTCTGCGAGGGAGCCAGGCTGGACGCCGAGGACACGCGCCGCTCGGAGGCCCTGCCGTTCCGGTTCGAATCGCTGGCCTGGTGGCACGCCGCCGTGCCGTGCCTGGTCCTGCTCGCGGTGGCCGGCGCGCCGGTGATCGCGCTCGCGGCCGCCGCCGGCGACCCGCGGCTCATCGCCCTGCTGGTGGTGACCGTTCCGGTGCTGGCCGGCGGCGCGCTGGTCAATGTCTTCCGGCCGCGGTACATGCCGGACCTGTTCGGCGGGGTCGAGACCCCCGTCGGGAACACCGCGGCGATCGGCGTCGTGCTCTGGCTGGCCTGGGGGCCGCTGCTCGCGGTCGTGCCCATGGCCGTGCTGCTGTCCGGAGCGCTCAGCGCGTCCCGCCCCGCAGCGGTGACCCGCGCCGTGGTGGCCGGCGCCGTGCTGGCCGCCGTGCTCGGGGCCTACGCCGCCCGGCGCGCGGCCAGGCTCAGGTCCGCCTGACCGCGGCTGCGCCGCGGCCGGTGTGCATCCCGGGTCGCTCGCGCCGGGCTGCCGGGCCGTCCGCCTTCAGGCAGGCGCCACCCCGAGCAGCCTGGCAATCTGCGTGAGCTGGTGCGCGGCGTCGTCGTCGCCGTTCCTGACATGCAGCCCGGCGTGCAGAGCCAGGCAGTCGCTGGCCAGCGGGACCACGCTGGTGTCGAGGTCACCGGGCGGCGGCTTGCCCGTCTTGAGGTACCGCTGAGCGGTCGACATGAACGGCTGCAGCTGGATGATCACGCCGAAGTTCCACGACGCCAGATCGAGGGCGAGCGGCAGCGCCCATTCGGCGTCCATGGCCGCGAGGGCCCGGCAGCAGGCCAGGAGCAGCCGCGCCCAGGGGATGCCGGAGGAGTCGAACTGGTGGCGCACGTCGGGCGGGTCGGCTCGCGTGCCGACGGCGTACAGGCAGTGCGCCTCGAGCCCGATGCGCAGCCCGGCATCGGCCGACCCGGGGAGCAGGTCGACGGCGATCCCGGCCAGCTCGCCGGCCCACCCGGTGGCGGAGCCCGCCGCGCACCGGTCCGATGGGCACAGGATCCTGCCCGCGGTGGCCGGGGCGGTCACGGTGTCCAGCAATTCCTGCCTGACCCGGCCGCGGCCGAGGGCACGCGCGGCGGTCTCCAGGGCGCTGGCGAGGGTGACCGCCCTGCCGCCGGCCGTCGGCTGCTCCCACTCCGACGTCGCCAGGCCTGCGGCAGCCGCGTCGAGGGCAAGGCCCTCGGCCAGGCAGCGGGCGGCCTCGCCCTGCCGGTCCGGCCGGCCGGCCGCCGTGAGGTGAAGCCCCTTGCGGGTGAGCCTGGCGGCCAGGGCAGCGGCCTGGCTTTCCTGGCCGGGGACCGCGCTCGCCGAGGCGCCCGCCTTCGCGAGCGCGCGCACGGCATAGATCGCGAGGTCATCGGCTTGCAGGGCGAGATCCATACGCCCCGATGCCGCGTGGATCCGGGCGGAGACGTCGGCCACGGCCTGCAGGTACCCGAAGTGGAAGTCGAGGTCGGGCGCGGAGTTGATCGCGTCCGCCAGCGACGTGTACAGCCGGATCGCGTGGTCCGCCGAGGCCACGGCGAGATCTGGGTCCCCGAACCTGTCCAGGACCACGGCGTTGGAGGTGAGGATGCGGGCCATGTCGAGCGAGCGCTCCGTGGTCTGCGCTGCTGCGAGCAGCCGGCGGTGGGAGCAGACCGCCTCGTCCAGGTCGAGGACGGCGGAAGCGCCGCGCCCGCCGATCATCCTCGCCCTGCCCCTGCGGGCCCTGACGTCCGCGATCAGCCGCTCGGTGCCGGCCATGCCGCGCCCGGCCAGCTCGCGGTGGGCCTTCTCGGAGTCCTCCAGGACCGTCACGGCGGCGTTCCACCGGCCTGCGTCGATGTACAGGGCCGCTAATGCATAGAGAATGCCGGCGCGTTGCCGCACCGGCCAGTCGTCAGCGGGGTCGGCGCTGGCCAGCTTCGCAGCGATATCGAGCGCTTCGGCGTAGAACGTGAGCGCCTGGGCACTGCGGCCGCGCCGGTGCAGCCTCGCGGCCTCGTCGGTCAGCCGAGCGCAGCGCTGGGCAAGGTCGCGGGGGGCCATCAGAAGGCCGGGGGGTCGCTGTCCACGATGACCGCTCCGCCGCGCCCCCAGCTGAGGTAGCGGTAAGAGAGGTTGATCAGCGCGGAAAGCCGGTTCCGGTTGCCGAGCAGGCTCATGATGTGCAGGGCGAGCCAGGCGAACCAGGCCGGCGAGCCGCGCACCCGCAGGCCGGAGGGAAGCTGCACGACCGCGGAGTGGCGCCCGATCGTGGCCATGATCCCCTTGTCGTGGTAGCTGAACCGGCCCGTGGGCCGCCCGGCCTCGAGGCCGGCGATCTGCTCGGCGGCGAACCGGCCCATCTGCAGCGCGGGCTGAGCGAGCTGCGGCAGCGGCTGATCACCGGTCAGCGCGATGTCGCCGACGGCGAAGATGCGGTCGTGCCCGGTGACCCGCAGGTCCGGCCCGACCAGGATCCGGCCGCCGCGCCCCTGCGGCAGGCCCCAGTCCCTGACCGCGTCCGGCCCGGTGACCCCGGCCGCCCACACGGTCACGTCGCTGTCCAGCCGCTCCCCGCCGGCCAGCACGACCTGGTCCGCGGTGATCTCGCTGATCGTGGCGCCGAGGCGGACCTCGACCCCCCGGTCGAGCAGCTGCCGGTGAGCGTACTCGCGCAGCTTGGGAACGTACGGCGCCAGCAGCGCCGGCGCCTGCTCGACCAGCCTGATGTGCACCCGGGAGCGGTCGATGTCAGGGAAGGCAGTCGCCAGGGCAATGTTGCGCAGCTCGGCCAGGGTCCCCGCCAGCTCGACGCCGGTCGCGCCGCCGCCTACCACCGTGATGGTGCCCTCCCTCCCCCGCGCGGCGCTGCTGAGCCGCTCCAGGGCGGCCATGATCCGGTCACGCAAGGCGATCGCGTCGGCCCGGGTGTACAGCGCGAAGCTGTGCTTCTCCGCCCCGGTGACCCCGTAGAAGGCCGCCGAGACGCCCGTGGCCAGGACGAGGTAGTCATAGTCCAGCCCGGTGCCGTCCGCCAGGGTGATCTTCCGCGCGGCGTCGTCGATGCCGGTGAGCTCGCCGTGCACAAAGCGGGCCCCGTACCTGTGCGCGAACCCCCGGAGCGGGTAGGCGACGTCGCTCGGGTTCAGGCCCCCGGTCGCCACCTGGTAGAGCAGGGGCTGAAAGGTGCTGTAGATGTTGCGGTCGACCAGCGTGACCCGCATGCCCGCCCGGGTCAGCCCGCGCACCGTCGCCAGGCCGGCGAATCCCATGCCCACGACCACGACCCGTGCGGCACCGCTGGCGGGCTGGCGCCGCGCCTTCCGCCACCACCTGGCCATGTCCCCTCCACTCTAGTCACCGCCGCTGCCCGGCAGCCTGCCCGGTGAGCCGCCTGTCATGCAGGCGTCAGCTCCTGGCCCGCTGAGGATGATCTTGGCCGCGGTCACCGCCGCGACCCTGACCGCGGCGTGGCACCGGATCGTGGGGATCGTGGGCCTGCCCGGGGTCGCGCCCTGCCGGAGCAGGCTCCGGCCAACGCCAAGGCCAAGGCGCCCGCCCCCGCCACGGCGAACGCGATCCCTGCCAGGTTCGCGGGGACCTGGAACGGCCAGGCCGCGCACCTGGACGGCCCGGCGACACGGTGGCCGGCGACCATGCTGGGCAGCCAGGCCGGCCAACTGCGTGTGCCGCACTGCCGGGCCGCGGCCGAGGCGAGGCCCGGGGCAGGCGGCCCCGCTGCTGCCGGTCCCGCGATGAGCCGGAGCACGAGCAGGGGGCCGAGAACGGTGAGCGCCACCAGGCCGGCGATGACCGAGGCCAGCCTGGCGACCGGGCGCCCGCCGGGCCTGCGCGGGCCCGGCGGCTGCGGTATGCGGTACCCGGCGCCGGGCGGTG
>JASHPR010000012.1 GCA_030038015.1 Streptosporangiaceae bacterium | reverse complement strand
CAACGGCGGCGGTGACGTGGGCGGCCCGGCCTCGGTCAGCGCGACGACCACGGTCGCCCCGGCGCCCCCGCCGCCTTCGACGGGCCCGGTGTCGGCCACGCCGCCGGAACTGACGGTGACCAGCTCGCACACGGGCAGCTTCGCCCAGGGCGACAGCTCCGACGCGTACACGCTCTCGGTGTCCAACGCACCGGGCGGCGGGCCGACCTCGGGCACGGTGACCGTGACCGACTCGCTGCCCCCGGGGATCACCCCGGTCGAGATGACCGGCGACGGCTGGACTTGCTCGCTGGCCCCGCCCACGCTGCCGCCCACCTCGTCGTCGCGGCGCCACCCGGTCACGAACACCTACGAGCCGCAGCCGGTCTGCTCCCGTTCCGACGTCCTGGCGCCAGGGGCGTCCTACCCGCCGATCACCCTTGACGTCGCGGTGGCGGACAACACCCAGCCGTCGGTGACCAACACCACGGCGGTATACGGCGGCGGAAGCGGTGCCGTCAGCACCGGATCCGACCCGACCACGGTGCGCCAGCGGCCGGCGCTGGCCGTCTTCAGCTACCCGTCCGCCGGCGGGGTGCCGTACGCCCCGTTCACGGCGGGCAGCGGCGGCAACGTGTACCACGTCACGGTGGCCAACGACGGCTACGCGCCCACCAGCGGGCGGGTCAGCTTCAGCGCGGACCTGCCGCCCGGCCTGACCGTGGTCTCGCTCAGCGCACCGCCCGGCTGGTCGTGCACGGTGCCGACCGCGACCTGCGTCACCGGCAGCGGCGTCAGCCTCGCCGCGGGTGAGCAGGACCAGATCACCATCAGGGTCGCGGTGGCACCCGACGCCCCGGTGAGCGCCCAGACGTTCCTGCAGGCCAGCGGCGGTGGGGAGATCCCGCCGGCCGGCCTGGACACGGGCAACGACTATTCGGTGGTCAGCAACGGAGGTGAGTTCACCGACCCGACCTACGTCACGCCGGCCGGGTAGCACGCTGACCGGCTACCGCAGCCTCATGCCGAGGACGTGGTGCTCACCGGGACGCAGTTCGGTGAAGCCGAGGTGGCGGTAGAAGCCCAGGGCGCGCCGGTTCCCGGCGCTCACGTGGAAGTGGACGCCGGGCGACCGGCGTTCGGCCAGCGCGGCCAGTTGCCGCTCGATGAGGCGGCGGCCGTGTCCGCCGCCCTGGAGCCGGGGCAGCAGGTCGATGTGCAGGTGCGAAGGAAAGCCGGCGACCAGGTCGCCGTCGGCGCGCCACGGGTGGTGGATCTGGTAGGCAAGCTGCTCGTCCGGCGTCCAGCGGTCGCGGGCGGCGGGGTCGGGCTCCGGGTAGCGAAGCCGTAACCCCGGCCACCATTCCGCCTCCAGGCACTGCTCGAACGCCCGGGTGTCCAGCGCGCCCAGGCAGTAGCCGCCCACGCCGGCCTGGTCTTCGGCCACGAACGCCAGTGACGGCTCGAACCGGCCGTAGGGCCCGGCGAACATGTGGCCGAGCAGGTCGGGGTCGCGGTACAGCGGGGTCGCGTCCTCGCCGCTGTCCCCGGTCTGCAGGCAGATCCGGTACAGGTCAGGCAGGTCCGCGGGACGGTAGCCGCGAATGATCACGGTGACGGGGGCCCCCGGCGGTAAGCGTCGCGCAGCCGGGCCTGCGCGCCGGGCGGCGCCCCGATGTGATCGAGGCCCAGCAGCGCCGCGCCGGCCACCGGCGGGATGTCGGTGATCCGCAACGTCGCCAGCGGCGCCTCGTCCGCGAACCGCCGAGTGATCTCACGGGTGAGCAGCGGGTCGCGCGCGGTCAGCACGCCACCGCCGAGGACCACGGGCACCGGCTGACCGGCCAGGCCCAGGCGGCGCATCGCGGCCAGCGCCATGACGCACACCTCCCCGGCCTGCCGGCGCACGAGATCGACAGCGACCTGGTCCCCCTCGCCGGCGGCCCCGAACAGGACCGGGACCAGGCCCGGCACCGCGTCCCAGCCGATCTTCCCGGTGTGCAGCCCGACCGCGACGTCGTGCATGCTCGACGCGCCCAGGTGGGCGGGCACGGCCTCGCGCAGCGACGTCTGCGGCCCCCGGCCGTCCTCGGCGCGGATGGCCCACCAGAGGACCTGCCGGCCCAGGCCGTACCCGCCGCCCCAGTCGCCGGTGAAGTCCCCGAGCGCGAGATACCGGGCGGTGCGGCCGTCCGGGGCGACGGCCACGCAGTTGATCCCCGCCCCGCAGGTGACCGCGACGCCCCAGTGCGGACCCGGCCCGTCCAGCCCAGCCCGCAGCACGGCGAACGTGTCGTTGGCCACGTGCGTGGTGTCACTCCAGCCCTGCGCGCGCAGGGCCTCGTCGAGTTGCTGTTCTTCCTCGGGCAGGTCGGCGTTGGCCACGCAGGCCGACAGGTGCCGCGCGATCCGCCGGCCGGGCCCGGCGGGCCCCAGGCCTGCCTGAGCGGCCGCGTCACGGGCCACCGAGCCGAGCACGGCGATCGTCTCGGCGGGTACCAGCATCCCGGGCACGCCCGGGCCGCGGACGCTCGCCAGCAGCGTCCCGTCCGCGGCGACCAGCGCCGCGTCGGTCTTGCTGTTGCCGCCGTCGATGGCCAGGACCCCGGGCAGTGCCGCGTCCGCCCGGCCGGCGTGGCTGCTCACCGGCCGTCTGCCCAGGGCAGGTACCGCTTGTTCTCGGCGATCAGCCGGTCGGCGAGCCGGCCGGCCAGCTCGTACTGGCCGACCAGCGGGTGGGCCAGCAGCGCGGCGCGGACCCGGTCCCGCCCGCCCTTCAGCGCCGCCGCGACGGCAAGCTCCTCGTAGGCCGACACGTGCGCGACCAGGCCACGCATCCCCGGCTCCAGCGGCGCCGCCGGCACCGGCGCCGGCCCGCCCGCGCCGACCACGGCCGGAACCTCGATCACGGCGTCGTCGTCGAGGAAACCGAACGTGCCCGCGTTGCGCACGTTCAGCACCTGCCGGTCGCGCGCGTCGGTCGCGAGCGAGGCGAGCAGGGCCACCGCGGCCTCGGAGTAGAACGCGCCGCCCCGGTGGGTCAGCAGCTCCGGCTTGCGGTCCAGCGCCGGGTCGGCGTACAGCTGCAGCAGCTCCCGCTCGATCTCCGCCACCTGCTCGGCCCGGGTCGGCTGGCCGCGCTGCTCGGCCACGGCGGCGTCATGCTCGTAGAAATAGTGCAGGTAGTACGACGGGACAACCCGAAGATCGGTCAGAACGGATGCCGGCATGCCGGTGTGGACGGCCAGCTCCTCCCGGTGCGCCGCGATCAGGCCGGGCAGCGCGTCGGTCCCGTCGACCAGGGCGGCCCGCTCCCAGGTGAGGTGGTTCAGCCCGACGTGGTCCAGCGCCACCCGCTCCGGCGGCACGCCGAGCAGCCGGGCGAACTCCCGCTGGAAGCCGATGGCCACGTTGCACAGCCCGATCGCGCGGTGGCCCGCGTCGAGCAGGGCCCGGGTGACGATCCCGACCGGGTTGGTGAAGTCGATGATCCAGGCGTCGCCCAGCGCCCTGCTCCGGGCCCGCTCGGCGATGTCCAGGACCACGGGGACGGTGCGCAGCGCCTTGGCCAGCCCGCCGGCGCCGGTGGTCTCCTGGCCGATGCAGCCGTACTCCAGCGGCCAGGTCTCGTCGCGCCGGCGCGCGGCCTGGCCGCCGATGCGCAGCTGCACCACGACCGCGCCCGCGCCGTCCAGGCCGTCGTCGAGGTCCGATGTCCAGCGCAGCCGGGCCGGGTGGCCGTAGCGGCGCATGATCCGGTCGGAGACCGGGCCGACCACGCCCAGGCGGGTCTGGTCGGGGTCGACCAGCACCAGCTCGGTGACCTTGACGTCGTCAGCCAGCCTGGCCACGCCGTCGACCAGTTCGGGGGTGTAGGTGGACCCGCCGCCGATCACAGCCAGCTTCATCCGAAGGCCCTTACTTCCGCGCCGCTGCGTGCCACGTGGCAGGCGGCCTCGTGATCCGGCGCGAGCTCGCTGAGCTCGGGCGTGACCTGGCTGCACTCCCCGACCGCCAGCGGGCAGCGCCACCGGAACCGGCAGCCCGGCGCGGGGTTGATGACGCGCGGCGGCTCGCCGCGGTCGGTCTCGGCCCCGACGCCCAGCGGCGCGCGCGGGTCGGGCACGGCCGAGAGCAGCAGCTGCGTGTAGGGGTGCCTGGGGCTGGCCAGCACCTCCTCGGACGGGCCCTGCTCGGCGATCCGCGCCGCGTACATGATGATCAGCCGGTCGGCGACGTACCGGGCGCTGGCGATGTCGTGCGTGATGTACAGGATCGACACCCCCTGCTCGTCGCGTAGCTGCGTCATGAGGTTGAGCAGGCCGATCCTGATCGAAACGTCCAGCATGGAGACCGGCTCGTCGGCCAGGATCAGCTTCGGCCGCAGCGCCAGGGCCTGGGCGAAGCCCACACGCTGCCGCTGGCCGCCGCTCAGCTCGTGCGGGAACCGATGCAGCACCTCGGCGGCCGGGATGAGCCCGACGGCCTCGAACACGCGCTCCGCTTCCTCGCGCCGCTGCGCGGCGGACAGCTCGGGGCGGTGCAGCTTGAGGCTGCGCATCACGCCGTGCGACACCCGGAACACCGGGTTGATCGAGGCGAACGGGTCCTGGAACACCATGGGCACGTCACCCCGGTAGCGCAGCAGATCCCGGCGGGAGCGGATCGCCGACAGCGGCCTGCCCTGGAAGTAGATCTCACCGGCGGTCGGCCGGTACAGCTTGGCCAGCAGCCTGGCGACGGTGCTCTTGCCGCTGCCGCTCTCCCCGGCCAGGGCGACGATCTGCCGTTCGCCGATGGTGATGCTGACGTCGTCGACGGCGTGCAGCGTCATCCGGGACAGGGCGTTCCCGATGCCGAAGTGCTTGGTCAGGCCCTCGGTTCGCAGCAGCGGCGAGCCCCCCGCCAGATCTCGCTGGCCGTCCGCGGTGATGTCCCAGGCGTTAGTCATGGCCGGGGCCTCCGTCCGCGTGCAGGAAGCAGCGGACCAGCGCGCCGTTCACGTGGTACAACTCAGGGGTCTCCTCCCGGCACCTGGTCATGACCTTCGGGCACCGCGGGGCGAACCTGCAGCCCGGCGGGGGGCTGGCCAGGTTCGGCGGGCTGCCGGGGATTCCGGTCAGCGGCACCCGCGGCCCCCTGATCGACGGGAACGCCTCCATGAGGCCGACCGTGTAGGGGTGCTGCGGGGAGTCGAACAGCTCCCGGGTGGGGCCGAACTCGTCGACCCGCCCTGCGTACATCACCATCAGGTGGTCGGAGAAGTGGCTGACCAGCGACATGTCGTGGGTGACGAAGATCACCGCGAAGCCAAGCTGCTGCTGCAGTTCCTTGATCTGGACCATCAGTGAGCGCTGGGCCACCACGTCGAGCGCCGACGTGGGCTCGTCCATGATCACCAGCTCAGGGGTGAGCAGCAGCGCCATCGCGATCATGGAGCGCTGGCGCATGCCGCCGGACAGCTGATGCGGGTAGCTCTTCAGGTGCACCGGGTCGATGCCCACCATCGTCAGCACCTCGGCCGAGCGGTCGGCGATCTGTTCCTTGGAATGCACCCCGTGCGCCCGCATCGCGTCCTTGAACTGGGCCCCGATCGACTTCACCGGGTTGAGCGCGTTCATCGCGCTCTGCATGACCACGGACAGGTCCTTCCAGCGGACCGAGGCCAGTTGCTTGTCGGTGAGCCCGACCATGCTCTGGCCGCGGAAGATGACGCTGCCGCCGGTGATGGCGGCCGGAGACACCAGAAGCTGGGCGATGGCGAACAGCAGGGTGGACTTCCCGCAGCCGGACTCGCCGACGATGCCGAGGAACTCACCGGGGGCCAGGTCGAAGCTGACCTTGTCCACCGCGAGCACGGTGCCGCCCTCCATGGCGTACTCGACGGACAGGTCGCGAACCGTCAGCATTGTGCCCGGAGGCTGGGTTACCGCCGCGGCCCCGGCGACGTCGTCACCTGGCACGGTCGACACGTTTCCGCCGCGGCTGCAACTGCACAATGCCGGACTTGGTGGCCCGCCGCATGCTCCGGACCGGCCGCAGGGCCGGGTTGCCGATCTCGTCGAAGGCGTAGTTGAGCAGCGCGAACGCCGCGCCGAGGGCCACGATGCACAGTCCGGGCACGATGATCCACAGAGCCTGGCCGGTCTGGAACGCCTCTTCGTTCTCGGCCCAGTAGAGCATGGTGCCCCAGCTGACCGTGTTCGGGTCGCCGAGCCCGATGAACTGCAGGCTGGAGGAGAACAGCACGGCGTAGAGCGCGTTGGTCAGGAAGCTGGCGACGAGCAGCGACGTCATCGTGGGGATGATCTCGACCACGATGATGTACAGGGAGCGCTCGCCGCGCACCCGCGCCGCCTCGAGGAAGTCCCGGGCGCGCAGTGACAGCGCCTGGGAGCGGAGCTGGCGCGCGGTGTAGGACCAGGACACGAGCGTGACGACCGCGATCAGCACCCCCGTGGTCGCCCCGTGCAGGTAGCTGGCGATCACGATCAGCAGCGGGAAGGCGGGGATGACCAGCAGCACGTCGGTGATCAGGTTGAGCACGCCGTCCCAGACCCCGCCGAGGTAGGCGGCGGCCACGCCGATCAGCATCGCGATGACGGTGGCGCCGATCCCGACCCCGAACGCGATCAGCAGCACCGGCCGCGCGCCGTAGGCCACCTGGGCGAACATGTCCTGGCCGAACGCGGTCGTGCCCAGCAGGTGCTGCGCCGACGGGCCCAGGCTGCGCCCGTAGATCTCGGCGCTGGGGTCGTCGTGCGCGATCACCCCGGGGAACAGCCCCACCAGGCAGAACAGGACCAGCAGGATCATGCCGACCATGGCCTTCCGGTTGGAGCCCACGGCCCGGGTCATCCGGCGCAGCGAGCGGGCACCGGTGATGCCGCCCCCCTGCGGCATGAGGCCGCCCCCGGGCGTCAGGGCCGTCGTGCCCTGACCGGACTCGCTGGCGCTGCCGGGCCCGCCGGGTGCGCGGAGCACGGCCATCGTTACCTCGCCCCCCTGGTTCGCGGGTCGAGTATGGCGGTCGCGACGTCAGACAGCAGGATCGCCACGAGCACGGCCACGGTGATCAGCAGGAACAGCGCTTGCTCCAGCGGGTAGTCGTCATTGTTGACGGCCTGCAGCAGCATGTAGCCGACGCCCTGGTAGTTGAAGACCTCCTCGATCAGGATCGCGCCGCCGACCACGAACCCCAGCGACATGGCGAACCCGGTGAGGTTCGGCAGGATCGCGTTCCTGGCGGCGTAATCGAGCATGATGCGGTGCCCGGGCAGGCCCTTGGCCCGGGCCATCCGCACGTAGTCCTCGGCCAGCGTGGTGATCATGGTGTTGCGCATGGTCAGGATCCAGGTGCCGATCGTGGTGATCAGCAGCGTGAACGCCGGCAGGATGGCGTGCTCGAGCACGTTGCCGATGAACGTCCAGTTGAATCCCGGCGTCAGCGTGAAGTCGTAGCTGAAGAAATACGGCAGCCAGTGCAGCTTCACGCCGAAAAACAGGATCAGCACAAGCCCGATCCAGAAGTAAGGGATCACGGTCATGATCACGAAGATCGGCGGCATGATGCTGTCCAGCCGCCCTCCCCGCCGCCAGGCGCCGAAGATCCCTATTCCTGTTCCGAGCAGGAAGGCCAGGATCGTCGTGAGTCCCACCAGGCCAAGGGTCCACGGGATCGCGTCGAGCACGATGCGTGCGACCGATGCCCCGGGGAAGGTGGTGAGAGACGTCCCGAACTTGCCGGTCGCCACGTCGCCGAGGTACCTGCTGTACTCTGCCAGGATGTTCTGGTGCCCGATGCCGAACTGCGCCTCGAGCACCTTGAGCGCCGCCGGGCTGATCGCGCCCCTGCTCCGCGCCACCACGGCGAGCGCCGGGTTACCCGGCATCAACCGCGGCAGCACGAAGTTGAGCGTGAGCGCCACCCACAGGGTCAGCGCGAAGAACCCCAGGCGGCGCAGCACGAACCTCATGCTCTCCTCCCGATGCCCATCGATCGCCCTCCTAACGCTCGCCCAGCAGACAGCCGCGAGGCAAGGGGCCAATGGCCCCTTGCCGCCGCGGCCCGGCCGGGCCCGCCGCCGCAGGCGCGCCCGGCCGGATCGACCAGCGCTACTTCAGCGGCGCCAGGTGCAGCAGCGTCTGGCCCCAGTCCGGGTAGTTGTAGATGGCAGGCTGCGCGTACGGGTCGCCCTGGGTGGGCCAGCCGGTGAAGCTGCTCGTGCTGTACTGGTACCAGTCGACTTCCTCGGTGATCGGGATCACCGGCACGTCGGTGAGCATGACCTTCTGCAGCTGGTCCACGATCGCGTGCTGCGTGGCCGCGTTGGTGGTGGCAAGGTAGTCATTGAGCAGCGCGTCGGTGGCCGGGTTGCTGTACCGCTCCCAGTTGGAGCCGGCGGGCGTGCCGATCGGCGCGGAGTTGCCCGAGTACAGCCACTGCCGCAGCTCGAAGTACGGGGTCGGCCCGCCGGTCTCGGCGTCGTAGCCGAGCTCGTACTTGCCGGTGTAGAGGTCGGTCTCGTAGGTGGTCGCGGCCAGGTTCACCGGCGTTATCGCGATCCCGACCGCCTTGAGGTCGGCCTGGATGGTCGCCACCGCGGCCACCCAGTCGGAGAACCCGCCGTTGTTGAGGAGGGTGAAGGACAGCGGCTGGCCGGACGGCGAGACGAAGATCCCGTTCGAGCCCTTCCTGAAGCCGGCCGCCGTCAGGATCGATATTGCCTTGGCCGGGTCGTAGGTGTAGTTGTTGCCGTACCCGGCGGCCTGTGATGTGTCCAGCCAGCTGGAGAACGTCGGGGTGACGATCCCGGCCTGGTTCGAGGCCGGCTCGTACCCGTACTCGCCGATCGTGGACGCCTTCGGCCGGTTGATCGCGTACGCCATGGCCTGGCGCACCGCCACGTTCTGCAGGACCGGCGCGCTCGAGCTCTGCAGGTTGATGAAGATGCTCACGTTCGCGACCGGCGGGAACCAGTAGTGGTTGTCCAGGCTCCTGGACAGGTAGAACGACTTGATGCTGGGGATGAACTGGCTGCCCCACTGCGCCTGCCCGTTGGCCAGGTAGGTGTTGGCCGTGTCGTTGGTGAGGAACGCCGGGTAATTGACCGTGCCGATCTTTGGCTCGCCCGGCATCCAGTAATGCCGGTTGGCCAGGTACTTGATGTTCTCCGGTGTGCAATCCTTGCTGCCCGTCGTGAAGGCGCCGGTGCCGACCGGATTCAGGTCCGGGTAGGTCACCGGGTTGGCGATCTTCGACCAGATGGCCTGGTCGACGATCCCGACCTGGTCGGCGATGTAGTAGAAGTACGGCACCGCGGCGGTCTTGAACGTCATGACGACCTGGTAAGGCCCGGTCTGGGTGACGCTGGACAGCACCGACCAGACCGAGTTGACGTCGAGGGTCGGGAACTTCTTCATCAGGTCGAAGGTGAACGCGACGTCCGCCGCGGTCAGCGGGTCGCCATTGGTGAACTTCACGCCGTTGCGGATGGTGAAGGTCAGCGTCTTGTTGCCGTTGCTCCAGGTCCAGCTGGTGGCCAGCCACGGCGTCGCCTTGCCGCTCTGCAGCGTGTTGACGAACGCCAGCGGCTCGTAGACCGGGCCGAACGATTGCGGCAGATCCGTCAGGTTGAACGGGTTGAACTCACAGGTCCAGACTCCGCCGGTTTCGTTGTCGATGGTCAGGACGCCGCTCGGGCCCGACGACGGCGTTGACGATGAGCTGGTGCCGCAGGCGGCCGCCAGCACGCCCGCCGCGATGAGGACCCCGATTGCCTTAAGGCGTCTCATTGCTTAGCCCTTCGAGGAGTGTTCCTGCGCGCCGGGAGCGGGCCGGCCTGGCCGGCTGGGCGCAGCAGCGGTGGATGGATGGCCGGTCGGTCGCCGGCCAGGATGGCACCCGGCATGTTTTGTCATGACAGCGTGCCAATGTTGATGGTGTGCTGCTGTGGGGCCTGGAAGGCTTGCGCCGCGTCCACGGCCATCGCCAGGGCTCCGAGCAGCGGTGCGTCGTAGGGGAAGCGGGCGACCACGAGCTCGGGCGGGAACGGGGTCCCGGCGCGCAGCGCGTGCTGCAGCCGTGGCCTGATCCGCGCCCAGGAGCGGACGATGCCGCCGCCGACGGCTATCCGCGCCGGGTTCACCAGGATCGCCAGGTTGACCAGGTGAAACGCCAGCTCGTCGACGAAGTCGTCGATCAGCCCGTCCAGTTCGCCGTCTGTCGCGGCGGCGGCGAAGACCTCGGCGGCGGTGAGCTGCCGGCCGCCCCGCTCGCTCTCCGCTGCCCGTGCGGCCAGCGCCATGCCGCTGACCATGTGCTCGAGGAGGGCGCGCTCGCGGAGCGCCACGCCCACGTCGCCCGCGGAGCGCAGGTTGTAGCCGATCTCGCCGGCCGCGCCGTTGACCCCGCTCACGACCTGGCCGCCGACCACGATGGCGGCGGCCAGGCCGGTGCCCAGGTTCAGGTAGACGGCGGGGTCGCGGTCGGCGAGCACCCCCCACCGGGCCTCGGCCTGAGCCGCCGCCTTCGCGTCGGTGGCCATCCGGATCTGCGCCCCGGCGAACGCGGCGCGCAGTTCCCTGCCCATCGCCAGCTGGCCCCAGCCTTCGATGGCCGGGGCCAGCTCGACCCGGTCATCGAACGGGATGCCGAAGGTGGACACGCCGACAGAGGCGAGCTGGCTGCCCGGGGCCGCCGCGGCCAGCAGGTCGCGTGCCATGCTGATCCCGCGGGCGAAGCTGGCCTGCGCCCCGAGCGTGCCGCCGCTGTCGGTCGTCGCCGACGCCAGCTGGTTGCCGGCCAGGTCGCCGACGGCGGCGGCGATCTTCGTACCGCCGTAGTCAAGGCCGAGCACGACCGGGGGAGCCGCCACCATCACCCGCCAAGTTGCCAAGACGTGACGTTGGCCAGTCGCCAACAGTTAGTTAGGACAGTATCCTAACTATTCGGGCAGACCCAGACCCGTGGCCGAAATGTGACCACGCTGCCGCGCAGGACGTGACAGGGCCGCAGTTCCGGAGGACGCCTGGTTTGGACATGATCTCGTTCGGCTCGGTTTTCCTCGAGCTTGTCTTCGGGCACGTGCCCCAGCTTCCCCGGCCCGGTGAGGAGGTCTTCACCGAGGAGTTCGCGTTCTCCTGCGGCGGCGCGGTCAGCAGCGCCAGCGCGGCGGCGGCGGCGGGGGCTCACGCCGGGCTGTGCACGGTCCTCGGCGACGATCTCGGCTCGCGTGTCGTGATCGAGCACTGCGCCAGGGCCGGCGTGGACCTGTCGCCGTCGGCGCGGGTGCGGCGCCGGGCGGCCGGGATCACGGTGGTGCTGAACTTCGACGGCGACCGCGCCTTCGTCACCAACATCCCGGCGCGGCCCGGGCAGCCGGAGATCAGCCGCTGGCGCGACGTGCTGCGCCGCACCAGGCCGCGGTGGTGCTACCTGCACGGGGGCCCGGGCGTGCCGGGGTTGCTGCGGGAGGCCCGCGAGCTCGGCAGCAAGATCGCGCTCGACGTCTCACTCGGTGACGAGCGGCACGCCGGCGCGGTCATCGACTGCGTCCGCCTGGCCGACGTCTTCATCCCCAACGAGGACGAACTCCAGCGGCTGACCGGCACGGACGGCCTGCAGCCCGCGCTGTCGGCGGCGATGGCGTGGGGCACGCCGCTGGTGGTGAAGCGCGGCGCGGCCGGCGCGGTGATCGCGAGCCCGGACGGGATAACCGAGATCACCGAGGGCGTCCGGCAGGTCACCGTCAGAGACCGGACCGGGGCGGGGGACGCCTTTGCCGGGGCCATGATCGCGGCGCTGCTGCGCGGGGTCCCGCTGGCCGGGGCCGTGGTGGCGGCGAACGCGGCCGGCTCCGAGGCCGTGGCCAGGCTCGGAGCCGTCGGCGAGGTGGAGGTGACGGGTGTGGCCCAGGTCGGCCAGACCCTCGGCGCCAGGTTCATCGACCAGGTGGCCGCCGCGGCAGCGGAGAAGGCAGAAGGAGAGGGCGGACGGTGAAGCTCGCGATCCTGGGCGGCGGCGGCGTCAGGATGCCCGCGTTCGTCCGGGCGGTGCTGGCGACCAGGCCAGGGACGTTCGGCGAGATCTGCCTGTTCGAGCCGGACGGCGAGCGCAGGGCCACGACCTGCAGGCTGGCCGCTGCGATCGCGGCCGCGCTCGGCCACCCGGATACGGTCACGGTCACGCCGGACGCCGCGGAGGCGTTCACCGGGGCCGACTACGTGTTCTCCGCGATCCGCGTCGGCGGCGACCGCGGCCGGGTGATCGACGAGGAGGTCGCGCTGCGGCGGGGCATCGTCGGGCAGGAGACCACCGGGCCTGGCGGCTGCGCGATGGCGCTGCGCACGATCCCGGTCGTGCTGTCGTACTGCGACCTGCTCAGCCGGTGCTCGCCCGGCGCCGTCCTGATCAACTTCACCAACCCGGCCGGCCTGATCACCCAGGCCATCGCTGCGCAGGGCAAGGTGCGGGCGGTCGGCGTCTGCGACACGCCGGGGGGCACGGCGGGGCGCCTGGCTGACTTCCTGGGGGCCGGGCGCGGCAGCGTCTCGGCCTCGTACGCCGGCCTGAACCACCTGGGCTGGGTCTGCTCGGTGCGGGCCGGCGGCGAGGAGCGGATCGGCGAGCTGCTGGTGAGGTTCGAGGAACTGCAGCGTTTCGATCACCGGTTCGCCGCGTTCGATGCCGCCATGGTGCGCCGGGTCGGCGCGATACCCACCGAGTACGTCTACTACTTCTACGACGCCCGCCGCTATGTCGACGAGGTCGCCCGGGCCGGTGCCAGCCGCGGCCAGGACGTGCTGCGCCTGAACGCCGAGCTGCTGGCCGGCCTGGGGAAGGCGTTCGGGGACGGCGTGGACGCCGCCTGGTCGGTCTACGAGACGCTGCTCGGCGTGCGCCGGGACACCTACATGCAGACCGACGTCCGCGGCGAGAGCGGCCAGGGCGAGGCGCGCGCCCGGCGGTCGGCGCGGGGCGCCGCCGGCCTGGCAGCGGCAGCGGTGGGCGGCTACGAAGGACTCGCGCTCCAGGTCATCGACGGCCTGTCCGGCAGCGGCCAGCGGGAGCTGATCGTGAACACCCGCAACGGCGCCAGCCTTCCCTTCCTGGACGCCGACGACATCGTTGAGGTGCCGGCGCTCGTCGACGCCGGCGGCGTGTCGCCGCTGCCGGTGACCGGCCTGCCGCGATCCGGCCAGGCCCTGGTGACGCAGGTGAAAGAGTACGAGCGCGGCGTTGTCGAGGCAGCGATGAGCGGCGATGCCGGCCTGGCCGGCGTGGCGCTGGCCCAGCACCCGCTGGTTCCCGGCATCACCGCGGCCCGCGAGCTGATCGCCGAGTACCGTGCCGCGCACGGCAAGCACCTTGCCTATCTGCGATAGTCCGGACACGGTGAGTGACTGGGCATAGTTAGGATAGTATCCTAATTATGCCCAGGGCGGAATCCTGTTGGCGCCCGGCGGGCGCGGTGCGGGAGGATGACCGAGGAGGTGGCGCTTGACTGGTACGCCCGTGGCGGCCGGGGTCGCCGAGGCGGCTGGCGCCGGGCCTGCCGGTGCCGGGCCTGCCGGTGCCGAGCCTGCCGGTGCCGGGCCTCATGGTGCCGAGCCTGCCGGAATCGGGCCTGCCGGAATCGGGCCTGCCGGAATCGGGCCTGCCGGCGCCGAGCCTGCCGGAATCGAGCCTGCCCCTGCCGACTTCCTCGGCGTGCCAGCGGCCGGCCAGCTGAATAGCCAGGCGGCCAGGCCGCAGCTGATCCGGGCGCTGAACGAGCAGCTCCTGCTCGGCCATATCCGGCAGCTCGGATCGTGCTCGCGGGCCGAGCTCGCGCGCCTCTCCGGGCTCTCCAAGCCCACCGTCTCGCTGGCACTGGCCAACCTGGAGCGCTCGGGCCTCATCAGGATCGCGGGGCAGCGCACCGGGGTGCCCGGCCGTTCAGCCAGGCTCTTCGAGATCTCGCCCGACGCCGGGTTCGTCCTCGGGCTCGACATCGGTCACCATTACCTGCGGGGTGCGCTCGCCGACCTTACCGGCGAGATCCGCGCGAAGCACTCGGCCAGGACCGGGGCCTCCAGCGTGCGCGGCCGGGTCGCGGAGCTCATCCGCCTGGCGGACAAGCTGTGCGCCGACGCCGGGGTCGCCAGGGCCGGCATCACGCAGACCGTGATCGGCAGCCCTGGCGTTTACGACCCCAGGCGGGGCGCCATGGCCCTGACCGGCGGCCTGTCCGGGCTGAGCCGGCCGGCCGTGCTGACCGGCCTGAGGGAGGCGTTCGGCGAGAGCCTGGTCGTCGAGAATGACGCGGATGCTGCGGCGCTCGCCGAGCGGGCGCATGGGCATGGCAGGGACTTCGCAAGCTTCGCGTATGTGTGGATCGGCACCGGTATCGGCATGGGCCTGGTCCTGGACGGCAGGCTGCACCGGGGGGCGCACGGCGTGGCCGGGGAGATCGCCTACCTGCCGATCTCGGAGGGCGGGGGCGCCGACGAGGAGGACGCGCGCAGGCGGGGGATGCTGGAGGCGGCCGGCTCCGCGCCCGCCGTGGTGCGCGCGGCCCGGCGGGCCGGGATGCGGGGACCGGTCTCCGCGCGCAGCGTCTTCGCCGCCGCG
>JASHPR010000156.1 GCA_030038015.1 Streptosporangiaceae bacterium | reverse complement strand
GCCACGACGGCACGGCCGGCCTGCTGGCCGGCGGCCAGTTCCGGCCGTGGACGTTCGGCGGCTACCTCGCGCCGGCCGCGCTGGGCCCGGCCACGCCGGTCGAGCTGCTGACCCCGCCATCGGCGGTCGCGGCGATCGCGGCCGGCTACCGCCCGCTGCTGCACCGCAGCGCCACTGGCTCGGCCACCGCAAAGCGCCCCACGGCCGCGGGCTAAGGTTGGCGCATGCCCACCCGCCTGGTGCACCTGGTGCTCGACGCCAACGATCCGCCCATGCTGGCGCGGTTCTGGGCCGCCGCCCTCGGCTGGGAGGCGCAGCCCGAGGAGGACGGCGAGGTGGACGTGTGGCCCCCGGGCTACCGCTACCCGGACCCGGTGGCCCTGCCGCTGGTGTTCGTGCCGGTGCCGGAGCCGAAGGCCGGCAAGAACCGGGTGCACCTGGACCTGGCCAGCCAGTCGGCGGAGCACCAGGCGGCACTGGTGGCACGGCTGCGCGACCTGGGCGCGCGGCCCGCCGACGTCGGCCAGGGCGACGTGCCGTGGGCGGTGCTGGCCGACCCGGAGGGCAACGAGTTCTGCGTGCTCGAGCCGCGGCCCGAATATGCCGGCACCGGGCCGGTGGCCGCGGTCGTCGTGGACAGCGCCGACCCCGGGGCGCTGGCCGGCTTCTGGGAGCTGGCGTCTGGCTGGGTGCGCAGCCGTTCCGAGGACGGCCTCGTCGGGTTCCGGTCGCCGCAGGGCACCGGGCCGTACCTCGAGCTGCTGCGGGTTCCCGGCGCCAAGACGGCGAAGAACCGGATGCACCTCGACGTGGCACCGCAGCAGGGCGAGGATCACGCGGCGGCTGTCAGCCAGCTGGAGCAGGCCGGGGCAGTGCCCGCCGACGTCGGCCAGCGCGAGGTCACCTGGGCCGTGCTGGCCGACCCGGAGGGCGGCGAGTTCTGCGTCCTCAGCCCGCGCTGACCGCTGGTGTCAGCCGGCGCGGGGCGTTATCCGGCCGCCGAGGTAGATGCAGGGCGCCTCGCCGCCGAGCAGGCCAAAGATCAGCGGTGACCACGGCTGGCCGTCGCGCGCCCGGCAGACGAAGTTGTCGCCGCTGCCGTCCGCGGGGTGCAGGTCGAACTCGTGCGGCCCCTCGTCGCTGAACGCCTTGCGGTCGCCGGACGCCCCGGAGATCACGTGCAGCCGGCCGTCGCGCACCGACACGTCGTACCACCAGGAGGTGCGCTCGTACCGGCCCGCGTGCCGCCCCAGGTCCAGGTCCACCGGCCCGGCCGCCGGCTCCGGGCCGGCCGGCGGGATGACCCCGGCATAGCTGCCGAACACCTCCGAGAACAGCCGCCGGAACAGCGACTGCGACTCGGGTGAGTTGGTCAGCAGGCACGCGGCCACGCGCGCCTGCGGATCGATCCGCAGGTACGCCGTCTGCCCGATGGTGCCGCCGTCGTGCCCGAAGATCCGCCGCCCGCTCCAGCGGTTGAGGCGCCAGCCAAGCCCGATCGCCTCGGGGCCGTAGCCGAAGCCCGGGATCCCGGCGCGCTGCTGCTGCATGGCCGCCGAAGAGGCCCGGCTGAGCAGCCGCGTGCCGTCCGCGGTGACGCCCCCGTCCAGGTGCAGCCGGGCGAACGCCAGAACGTCGTGGGCGCTCGCGGTGATCAGGCCCGCCGGCCCGACGCTGCGCGGCAGCACCCACGTTGACACCGGCTGGTCCTGGCGGGGGTGCTCCCGGTGCCCCACCGCCACCCGGTGCAGGATCGCCTCCTCGGGGAGCGTGACGGTCCCGGCGAGGCCGAGCGGCCCGACCAGGCGCTCGCGCAGCGACGCGTCCCACCCCCTCCCGTCGAGCACCTCAATGACCCGGCCGAGCAGGACGAACCCCGCGTTGCAGTAGGAGTACGCCGCCCCGGGCGGGAACAGCGTGGCTGCCTCGGCGAGCAGCGCGGCGTAACGTTCGACGCAGTCATCCCCCCGCCCGGTGTCGGTGAAGATGTCGCCGTCGATGCCGCTGGTGTGCGTGAGCAGGTGCTGGATCCGGATCCCGGCGCTGGCATCCTCGCGGCCGATGCGGACGCCCGGCAGGACCTCCGCGACGGCCGTGTCCAGGGACAGCCGGCCCTCCTCGATGAGCTGCATGATCATCGTGGTCGTCCACGCCTTGGTGATCGACCCGATCTGGAACAGCGAGTCAGGGGTGGTCTGCACGCCGGTGGCCCCGTTCAGCACGCCGTGCGCGGCCACGCTCTCCTGCCCGTCCGCCCATATCCCCAGCACCGCGCCCGGGACGTCCTCGTCGGCGGCCAGTTCCCGCAGCCGGGCGGCCCAGCGCTCGGCTATATCGGTATTTGCCATGATACGGACGCTACTGCACGGTGCCCGTGCCGTCCCCCTCGCCCACGCGGCGGGCCCGGGCACGGCGCTTGCCCTCGTGCATGGCCTGCACCCGGGCGATCGGGATCGTGTGCCCCTCGGCGACCAGGCCGGCCGGGAGGTGCTGCGGCCCGGGCAGCTCCCCGGCCCAGGGATCCCGCACGGCGGCCAGCCGCGCCGCGGTGTGCACAGTGAAGTCGCCGGGCTGGACGCGGTCGAGGTCCGCCCAGGCCACGGGGAACGACACCGGCACGCCAGGGCGTACGCGCGGGCTGTACGCGGCCACCACCGTGGCGCCGCCCGCCCGGGTCGAGTCGATGAACACCTTGCCCTCGCGGTCCTCCCTGATGAAGGCCGTCGTGGCGAGCGCGGGGTCGAGCCGCTGCGCGCGCGCCGCGATTGCCCGGGTCGCCGCGGCCGCGTCCTCGGCGCCGACGCTCGCGTCGACGGGCACCAGCACGTGCGCGCCCTTGGCCCCGCTGGTCTTGACCGCGCCGGCCAGGCCCGCGTCGGCCAGGGCCTGGCGGACCAGCCCGGCGGCGCGCACGGCCAACGCGAACGCGCCGCCCTCCGGCGGGTCGATGTCCAGCACCAGGCAGGTGGGGCGCCACAGGTCTTCGATCCGGCCGAGTGTGGGGTGGTACTCCACCGCCCGCTGATTGGCGAACCACAACAGTGTTTGGCGATCATTGCAGAGCGCATACGACACCTGGCGCCGGGAACTCTCCGCCCACAGCGAAACGGTCGGCACCCACGGCGGCGTGTACTTGGGCACGTTCTTCTGCATGAACGGCGCCTGCCCGCGCAGGACCCGGATGACCGACAGCGGCCGGTCGCGCAGCTCCGCGAGGATCAGGTCGGCGACCGCGTCCAGGTAGTCCACCAGGTCACGCTTGGTCGCCCCGGCCCCCTCGAACAGCGGCTGGTCTAGGTTGGTCAGCGACACGCCGCCGCGTTCCTCTCCGCCGCCTTTGCTCACCTGGTCACCCTCCCACCGACCTCGCCCGAGCGCGAGCACCTCCCGTCCAGGCGCCACTGGCCGTGAACTGACGACCCGGAGCACACCCACGGGCACACGGCTGGCCGGCAGCTAACCCGAGAGCTGGACCTCGATCGGCTTGACCGAGATATCTCTTGACTGGGTTATATATCGAGTATATTACTCAACATGGTGGCTCCCGAGAACGCATCATGAGCGTCAGTCATGCCCTGTTGGCCCTGCTCAGCGAGGGCCCGAAGTACGGCCTGCAGCTCCGCGAGGAGTTCGAGGCAGGGACCGGCGAGGTCTGGCCGCTGAACGTGGGGCAGGTGTACACGACGCTGCGGCGCCTGGAACGCGACGGGCTGGTCGAGCCCGAAGACGGCGACGGCGAAGCCGGCGACGAGGAAGCCAGGCAGAAGGTCTACCGGATCACTGCCGCCGGCGAGCAGGAGCTCGGCGCCTGGCTGCGAACGCCGCCGGACCTGGCCTCACCGCCGCGCGACGAGCTGGTGATGAAGGTGCTGGTCGCGATGCGGGTGCCCGGGACGAACGTGCACGACGTGATCCAGGCGCACCGCTGCTACCTGGTCGAGGTCATGCAGCAGTGGACCCGGGTGAAGGAGTACGAGGGCGACTCCGACCTCGGCCTCGCGCTCGCGGTCGATGCGGAGCTGTTCCGCCTCGACTCCGTGGTGCGCTGGCTGGATGCCGCCGACGGCCGGATCAAGCGCGCCGCACAAGAGCCCGCACCGCAGCGGAGCGCGCCGCTGCCGAAGCTGCGCCGCAGAGTAGGAGTGCGTTAGATGCCGATGCTGGAACTGCGAGACGTCTCGAAGGTCTACGGCGAGGGAGCTGCAGAGGTCCACGCGCTGTCCAATGTCAGCCTGACCGTCGATCGCGGGCAGATGATCGCGGTGATGGGACCGAGCGGCTCGGGCAAGTCGACCCTGCTCACCATCGCCGGCAGCCTGGAGGAGCCGACCAGCGGCGAGGTGCTGGTCGATGGCGCGCTCCTGCGCAAGATGTCCAGGGCCGACCGGGCCCGGCTGCGCCGCCGCACGGTCGGCTACGTCTTCCAGGATTTCAACCTGCTGCCTGGGCTCACCGCGGCCGAGAACGTCTCGCTGCCGCTGGAGCTCGACGGGCTGTCGGCGCGCAAGGCGCACGCGGCCGCGATGTCCGTCCTCGACGGCCTCGGCCTGGGTCACCGCGCCCGCAACTTCCCCGACCAGCTTTCCGGCGGCGAACGGCAGCGGGTCGCGATCGCTCGCGCCATCGTCGGGGAGCGCCACCTGCTGCTCGCCGACGAACCGTCGGGGGCGCTGGACTCGGTCAACCGGGACGCGGTCATGCGACTGGTGCACGAGGCCTGCAAACGCGGGATCGCCGCGGTGGTCGTGACCCACGACGCACAGCTCGCCTCCTGGGCAGACCAGGTCGTGTTCCTGCGCGACGGGCAGGTGACCGGCCAGACCGTGCCGCAGGCCAGGCCGGAGACGCTGCTGACCGGGGGCGATAGCCGATGAGCGCGGAGCTGAGGGAGCGGCCTTCGGCACCCGCGCCAGCGGGGCGGCGGCGCGGGGGCGCGCCGGCCCGCAGGGCGGTGATCCGCTGGGCGTGGCGGCTGTTCCGTCGCGAGTGGCGCCAGCAGTTCCTGATCCTTGCGCTGATCGTCGCCGCTGTCGCCGCGACGGTCATCGCCGCGGCCGTGGCGATCGATACGCCCTCGCCGGGGAACACCGGGTTCGGCACCGCCCAGGACCGGGTGACCTTCCAGATGCCCGATGCGCGTCTGGCGTCGCAGATCGCGTCGCTCAAGTCGCGCTTTCACCGGGTCGATGTGATCGAGAACCAGACCATCGCCATCCCCGGCTCGATCAACACCTTCGACCTGCGCGCGCAGGACCCGCACGGGCCGTTCGGCCAGCCGATGCTGTCGCTGCTGTCCGGGCATTTCCCCGCCGGGGCGGGCCAGACGGACCTGACGCCGGGCGTGGCGTCCGCGTTCGGCCTGAAGATCGGCAGCGTCTGGCATGAGGCCGGCAGGACCTGGCGGGTGGCCGGCACCGCGGCGAACCCGCAGGACACCCTCGACGATTTCGCCCTGGTCCTGCCCGGCCAGCTCAGCGCGCCGACCCAGGTCACCGTGCTGTTCGACGCACCAGGGGTGCCGCCGTCCAGGATCGGGCCCAATGTCGAAACCCCCGCAACGGTCGCTAACAACAACACGCTCAACCCCGAGTTCTTCTCCTACGCCGCGATCACGCTCGGCATGCTGCTGATCGCGCTGGTCGGCGCCGGCGGGTTCACCGTGCTGGCGCAGCGCCGGCTGCGCGCGATCGGCATGCTTGGCGCGCAGGGGGCGACCGACCGGAATATCCGGCTCGTCGTCCAGGCCAACGGCGTGGTCGTCGGCGTCGCCGGCGCGGTGACCGGGTTCGTGCTCGGCCTCATCGCCTGGCTCATCTACCGGCCCCATGTCGAGTCGAGCGCCCACCACGTGATCGGGATGTTCCAGCTCCCGTGGGCGGTGATCGGCGCGGCAATGGTGCTCGCCGTGGTGGCCAGCTACTTCGCCGCCCGGCGGCCGGCCCGCGCGGTCGCCCGGGTGCCGATCGTCACCGCCCTCGCCGGGCGGCCCGCTCCGCCCAAGGCGGTCAGCCGGGTGTCGCTGCCTGTCGGCGTGGCGTTGCTGGTCGTGGCGTTCTTCCTGCTCGGCGTGGCCGGCGGCGCGGGCAACGGCGGCGGTCTTGGCGAGGCGGTCCTCGGCCTCGTCTTGATCGCGGTGGCGCTCGTGCTGCTTGCGCCGTCCTCCCTGGCCGTGCTGGCGAGGATCGGCCGGCGCGCCCCGATCGCGACCCGGCTGGCGCTGCGTGACATGGCCCGCTACCGGGCCCGGTCCGGCTCCATGCTCGGGGCGATCAGCCTGGCCGTGCTCGCCGCGATGACCATCTGCATCCTCTCCGCGGGACGGTACGGCGGCGTCGGCGGCACACTCGACTACGCCGGACCGAACCTCGCCCCGAACCAGCTCATCGTCTACACGCCCGGGCCAAACGGCCCGGGCGGGAGCGCGCTGAAGTCGCTGACCGCCAAGGCCGAGGGGATCGCCGCGGCGCTCGGCACGCGCGACGTCGTCACGCTGGAGTCGACCAGCGCCAGCCTGCAGCACGCCGCGTCCGGGCGGAGCTGGAGCGGGCCGATCTACGTCGCCACCCCGCAGCTGCTGTCCGCATTCGGGATCAAGGCATCGCAAGTCGATCCGAGCGCGGACATCCTGACCATGCGGCCGGGCCTGGACACGATCTCGAAGATGCAGCTGACCTACGGCAACTACAACGGCGGCAAGAGCAGCAACCCCTATCCCTGCCCGCCGGGCACCTGCCTGGCAAACCCCAAGATCCAGGAGATCAGCCAGCTTCCGCCGGGAACCTCGGCGCCGAACACGGTGATCACCGAGCACGCGGTGAACACGCTCGGCCTGCGGCCGAGCGTTACCGTCAACGGCTGGCTGATCCAGGCGAAGCAGCCGCTGACCGCCTCCCAGATCAGCGGCGCGCGGCTGGCGGCTGCCGCGGCGAACATGACCATCGAAACGCGCAACGAGGTGCCCGGGCTCTCGGAGATCATCGACGACGCAACGATATTCGGCATCGTGCTCGCGCTCGGCATCCTCGCCATGGCCGTCGGCCTGGTCCGCAGCGAGACCGCGAGCGACCTGCGCACGCTGGCCGCGACCGGGGCGAGCGGCAGGACCCGGCGGACGATCACCGCCGCGACGGCGGGCGGGCTCGGGCTGCTCGGCGCGGTGCTCGGCACGGCGACCGCCTATGTCGCCGCGATCGGGTTTTCCCGCACGAACCAGCTCGACGGGCTCTCCTCGCTCGCCAGCATCCCGGTGGCCAACCTGCTGATCATCCTGGTCGGCATGCCGGCCCTCGCGGCGATCGTCGGCTGGCTGCTTGGCGGCCGGGAGCCGCTGGGCATGGCCCGCCAGCCACTGGAGTAGCACCCTCGGCAGGCGGCGCGGCCGGGCGGATCGCCGCCCGGCTGATCACTGATCTCAGGCCGTGCACTCTCATCGTCGCGGTCTGGGTAGCGCTAACGCAGAATCGGCGCTGGCACATCTACCCGCCCGTGGGCCTGCGCCGGGCGGTGCGGAACAACTCGGCCAGCTCCCGGGTAGTGGTGCCGTCCTCGGGGGCCTTGTCGGTGCGCCATCGCCCGGTGAACCGGGGGAAGCGCATGGCCAGCCCGGCGTCATCCTCGATCTGGCCCCAGGCGGCGGTGTAGTTCGGGGACAGGGTCAGCTCGGCGCTGAGTACTTCGAGGACCAGACCGGGCTCGAACCAGACGTCCGGCTCCTGGCGCGCGTCGACCCGGGCAGGCCTGTGCGGGCTTAGCAGCGGTGCCAGCCGGGCGGGCAGTGCGGCCAGGTCGGCGTCGGAGAACCCGGCGCCGCACTTGGTCACGGCGCGGAACACGTCGGCG